>CAZPEQ010000321.1:0-3506 GCA_964585605.1 uncultured Weeksellaceae bacterium
TATTGCCCAAGTGATCGTTCCATATATATCCTGCATATTCCGGGTGATCAATAAACGGATTGCGATTGCCTTGAATCGCGAATACCGCGTTGTTTCGATCCACCTCTTTCTGACTGACCGGATCGTTAAGATGCCATTGTGATAATAAGAGTACCAACCAAGGCTCAAATACCGTGTGTGGATCACTGCTTAGCGCGCAATCTCCGTTAGTCGTAATTCCTTCCCATGTGGTAATGCTATGCTGATAGCGAACGGCCATGTACATGAACATTCTGGCATAGTCGCCTTTAAAATCATCGATAGGCTCGAAATACTTCATAGACGCACCACAAGGATATGTCGTGTTGTACCCCACCTTGAAACCATTGTTTGCTGTAAACGTTGATGAAAGCACTTCGCCTGGTGGGTAATTCGACTTGATGGTATTCAAATGTTTGTCAGACGGCACGATGTGATGTAGGTCTACATACTGCGTATCAGACAGCGCAGTACCCCCTCCCCACCACGACCGTGGAAGTGTATGTTCCCGGTTATAGCAAACTCCTTCACCACCTGAGCAAGTTCCACTGTCTCTATTGGAACACAGATCAAATTCACTTTCCCCGCTGGTAGTCGGCAAATCAGTAAACATATCCCAAACGATCTCGTCGGTGCCCGAATCGTTCATTCGATCATCGGTATGAAAGAAGGCATCCCATACGTCGTACTGCGAAGAGCTGTATCGGATGAGGTCGGTCTGCGCCGAGATCAGATCACTCAAGATCGTCTTGAAATCAGCACAGTAAATTCCACTCGCAACGGCTAATTCCGACACCGCGTAGTAGTCACTATGGATCTCGACATTGTCAATTCGATATGCCTTGGCCTGCACATTGGTTCCTGAATACCTGAACGCAAAGTGCACTGCAGTACCGGAAATAGCCGAAAGGTCAATAGCGGGGTGACGCTGAAAAAGATTGCTTTGGCAAGCAGAGGCATTGATGTCGACCAACTCTAGCGGCATTTCTGTCCAAGTAGCGGAGTCCAATGCTGCGGGTGTTCCAGTGCCCGAATAATTGGTAGCGTACCGCACACTTACCAAATCTCCTTCATAAAAATCGTAGTAGTCGAACACGAGGTATTCCCCACTTTGCGCCTCCATATTTATGGCAGGTGAAATGAGCCAATCTTCATCATTTCCTCCCCCAAAGCCATTAATTTGAGCATAACCATTACTTGTGGCCCATTGGTCAGTGGAGTCTGAAATATCTATGACATGCCAATCTCCTAGACCGGCTGAGAAATCCTCTTCAAGCACAACAACCTGCCCATTGACCAGCACTGCGCAAAGCACCGTCAGCAAACAAGCCACCTGGCGAAATCTATTCCACTGCATACTGGTCAATCACAAGTGCGAGGTAACCCTGCTGTCTTAACCAAGACCACAGGCACGCCAGGGGAGTTTCTACAAGATAGCAAAAGGAAGGTATTGCCACGTCTCGTTTAGGGTGAATAACTTAACATACCCTGTGCGTTTCATTCAGCGGTAAACGGAATTGGGCTTGAAGGAAGTCTCCAAGGCAACCTTCTCGGTAGCCCCTACGTCTAAGACATTCGCTGCCAGCTACTAGGTTGCAACGCATACTATGTCGTGGAAAAAGAAAAAGAGACTCACCTCCGGTGCTATTGAACGGGCTGCGAAACGTCAAGCGCAGAAAGAAGCTGGTGCATTGGATGGCCGTTACCGTACACGTGTAGTGCGCAGCAAGAAAACGTTCAAGCGCAAAAAGAAGCATGTGAAGGCTGAGGAGTGAAATGTCATGATAATAGCTCCTTGCCCTTTAACCACAAGCACCGGTCAAGCCCACTTTTGTTTGCAGTGACTGCTCGTTACACGGGCGTTCAGAGTCGCTCGCGAATGGCCTTATCCGCCAGTGCACCAACTACTTCCCTTGCTTGAAAAGCCAAGATTCTGTATATTTCGGCATGGGGTTCTCCATAGGATTCGTTCTAACTGGCTTAGAACCCCTCATATTATAAATGGCCGTACTATGAAAAATGTATTAATCGTGAGTTTCATTTTGATGAGTTTATTCGCATGTCGCAAGGAGACTGCACAGCCTGAATTAAGCTACTTAAACAATATTGACGCAGGAGAAAATCAAGGAGTAGGCATTGTATACTCAGGACTGATAAACGACACGTTAGGGATAAATTTGGGTCCCAATTCTAGTAAGTCAATTGACATAAATCAGGACGGGGTAAATGACTTCCAATTACAATTTTGGGGTTCCTTCTCCTCTGGTCATCGCAACTACAATAATGCAATTTCAACAATTGGCGAGAGTTCTCTAGTAGCCCCAGAACTGGAGGATGCCATTGCAGACACTATTCCATTTAATACGATAATCGATGATGAATCGAACTGGAGTAATGATACCTGTACGATCTATCAATATTATTGGGATGCTTCGGGAGCTACATCCAGTTCAGGATTATGGAATAATGCTCAAAACAAATACATTGGAACAAGGATTTTAGTTGACGATAAGGTATTGTACGGATGGATACGAGTGGAAATTGCTTGGGGTGGAAGGATGCTTATTTTGGTTGATTACGCATGCACTGTTGGGTACTGATAAGAATAGTCATCCTCCTCGCCTACTTAGAACAGAATCAAGTTCAATCAACATTTCAGTCCGAATTTTGAATAACACGCAATTGCTCTGAACGGGTTCAATTCCGTGAATCTCTTTCATCATAGCCTGCCTTGCCATCTGGGTTAAGAACTTGTCTGGCGCTCCGGTACCAGGGGCATTAAAGCAGCTAAACCTTAAGTGCAAGAAGCGCGCATTCAGGGAAGAGTTAACTGCCGCGCGGCAGCGTTTTGAGCTAGCTTCGCAGCACCAGCATGCCTGCAAAGAAAAGAAAGCCAACTACGGCCAAAGCCGAATTGCATCTGCGTAACAAGCATCGACAACGTTACGACCTAGAACTATTGGCCAAGGAATACGAACCACTTGCGGCCTTCGTGAAGCCCAACAAGTACGGTGATGTTTCCGTTGACTTCTTCAACCCAAAAGCGGTGAAAGCACTTAACACGGCGCTGCTCTTCTCCTACTACAATATTGAACACTGGGATATTCCTCCTGGATACTTATGTCCGCCTGTACCGGGCCGTGCCGACCATGTACATCACGCAGCAGACCTGCTGACAAACGCGGGAAAAGTAGCTACGGGCGACGCAATCAAGTGTTTGGATCTAGGGGTCGGAGCCAATTGCATCTATCCGATCATTGGACATGGAGAATACAGTTGGTCTTTTGTGGGCTGTGATGTTGACCCCGTATCCATCAAGTCCGCGGAAGCGATTGTGAAGGCGAACAAAACCTTGAACGGTCATGTTGAGCTACGTTTACAACCGGATGCGAAATTCCTTTTGAAGAACATCATTCAACAGAATGAACGTTTTGATCTGGTTCTTTGCAATCCTCCCTTCCATGCTTCAGCAGCAGAAGCACAAGCGG
>CAZPEQ010000322.1:0-3504 GCA_964585605.1 uncultured Weeksellaceae bacterium
CGTAGTTTCAAAAAATAGATAAATAGATGCAAAATTCACAATTGAAAACTGTGAGTTAATTGGAGGAGATATGAATTCCAAAAATCTAAAAAAAATTAAAGCATTCCATCAAGGAATGAAAGGGAAAATAGTTTTGGAGAAGATATGGGAAAAATATCACGGAAATTAAAAAAACTAGGCACAACAATTTGTATAATGCATATGCACCCTGCGGGATGCAAACGCACCATACAAGAGACGTTATGTGCTAAAGCCGAGACCAATGATTCTGCATGAATAGAAAAACCAAACTCAAGAAATTCTTTGACTCCAGTCAAACTGACTTGGCATATATGGCCGAGTATGAATCGAATCGCGATTATATTGAGGAGCTGATTTCAAAGGGTCATATTGAAGATTTGGAGATGATGGTTCCAATTAAGCTAATGAAATATGCAGACCCGTTAAATCAGGCTGGCAATTACTCTAAATCACTGAAGATTACACTTGAAATTGAAGAGTCACTTAAAAAAATGAGAAGTGTAAAGTACTATAAGGTCTACGCTGAATATGCTCAGTTCCTGAAGGCGGTCTGTTACGGCCGACTTAAAAAGTACACTCAGTCAAATGAGGTATTCAAAGATTTATTGACTAAGAATCCCGATAATGAAATGTTCGCTGATTGGTATCGAGGAAATCAGAAAGCGAAAATAGACCTAGTGCTTAATCCAATTCTATATACGGGGGTGGGGTTTTACTTAGTCATGTTGGGACTTGAGCTAAGTGGCTTTGAAAGCAAGACTGATTTCTTGCAAATATCAGGCTTAGCTACTGGCCTATTATCTTTCGTTCTATCGTATCTGCTAAAGAAATGGGTAGACAAAAGAACTTTGAGATTTGGACGATTAAACAGCACACAACACCCGATATAGCCTATACCCCCGCAAAGCCCGCGCGCAGCGGACTGGAGAAAGTTCCGCTTTTTCCAAGGTACAGTCCATATCGATTGGCACGTACGTTAGCAGTAATTGAAGCAAACTCATGAGTAAGGGATACACACCTGACGAAATCCAAGTCTATTCAATCAGAGAAGCCGTACGGTTAAGGCCGAAAATGTACTTCGACAAGTGCTTCAGTGAGAAGGCATTGGACGCTATTCCATTTGAGGTGCTCTGTCATGCTTTCGATGAGTACTTTGATGGGAATTGCAACAAAATCCAGTTAACCGTCTGGAAGGATCGGTTTAAAGTTGAATACGATACGGGAATTCCCTTGCGAAAAATGCAACATCATGACTTAAGCCATGCAGAAGCTCTTATGACCAAATTCATGGTCTGCTCAAATTTAAAAAAGCACCTCGCCGTTGGCCACGAGTTTTGTCATTTAGGAATGGCTACCATCAATTTTGCATCCGAAGTGTGTGAACTAACAAGCGTTTGGAATAATCAAAAGGGTGTTTTTCTTTTTAAGGAAGGAGTGACTGTATCGGCCCAAATCAGTGCTTACGAAGACAGCGAGCAATGGACAGAAATAGTTGTGAAGCCAGATAAGGAACTTTTCGGGGAACTGGAGCTCACATCCAAAGGAGTAAGGAAGAAAACACAGGAAATTACCAAACGGTTTTCTGATTTGACGCTGACCGTACAAGACGAAATCGACTAAAACCGTCGTTCGTTGTGGATCATCGGAGCTGCGTCGCCAAAATCAGGTACAATTGACACGCCTGAACAAGAAAGGCCGTTAGGCCAAGCGCAAAACATGGCATACAAATTAATCGATGTAGATGGGAATGAAGTAAGCCACCACGACCTGCAAGAAAAAGGAGTTTGGTGCAAAGCAGGGGCTTCTAAAGAAGACGTGTTCGTTGAACAATACGGTGAAGCCTTGAGTTTGATCATTAACCCGCAAAAGGCATACGACCCCTATGCTCCTGATCTACTGAACACTTCGAACCAATTGCTTGCTGATCTTAAAACTCAGAACACCCCTTTCTTTCAAGCCCGATCGCGGTTTGGCTATGACCCGCAGTACACGGTGGTCTTTAACGGAAAAGACAAGCAGCGGTACCAAGAGAAGTACCCAAGTATTGAAATTTACTTTGCCGTGGATTGGCAAGCGGTCAAATTCGTTGGGCGAACTAGCATTGAGGTTCAACCCATGGTGGGCATCTGGTACATCCCCTTCAGCGTATTGGTTGAAAAATTAGCACAGGCTCCCTTTCATTCCTATCAGCAACGGAAATCCGATCAACAAGGAAACGCTAAAGGAAGCTATGTATTGAATGTACTGGATCCTGAGTTCAAGCAGGTGAAATAAGCCTTGTGTTGATAGCCCGCAAAGGGTAATATCAGTTTTTACTGCGTCAAGAATTTGAATACCTGTCGGGTCCCGTTTTTCCTGGTGATCAAGACCGTATGCACACCGCTGGCCCAACTTCGCGTATCTACGGCATGCTGGCCTGATCGCGTTATGATCTCATGGTGAATGTACCTGCCTGCCATATCTACAACCCGCAGGTTATACGGCCCTGTGCCCTCTTCAGGAACCTGTATGATAATGGTGTTGTTGTAGTGCTTCACTTGAATGTTATTTTCCGTTTGTTCATCTACAGAAGTAGGCATGGAAACCGTGAGTGTTTTCTGCGCCTGAAAATTGCAACTGCCCGCATCGACGGTCAAGCTAACGTCGTAATTACCGGGCTGCACGTAGCTATGTTCCGGATTTAGCACGGTTGAGCTGAAGCCATCTCCAAAATCCCAGATCACGTTTTGCGGATGATTCAGATCCGATCGGAATTGAACCGAGGCACCAACTAAGAAAGAACTTCCGTCTGTGTATATGGCAACGTTATCCGGTTCTCCAATGATCAGTGCGAACCGCGCGGAATCCACAGGCCAATTGGCATCCAAGTTAAGCGCATGTGGCGTAGCTGATTGAAGCGGAATGACGGAACCATTGGTTCGATCCAACAAGCTTACACAATAGCTTGACATGTGCTCGGGAAGTGCGGAAATACGCAATTCATGAAGTCCAGATATCGGCGTGGTGAATACAAGATCGATCGTATCTACACCAGCAGGATCACCCCAAGCATTCAATGCCAAGGGCGTTCGATCACTTGAGTAGGAAAACAGCGTTGGCGCGTTGTGGTGTTTGAAGGTGAATTTCTTCACGTCCGATGCCTCATCACCAGGAACTCCCGTTCCAAAGTGAAGAACAAGCTCATCGCCCATGCCTTCTTGATCGGTCAATTTCATTTTAAGGAAGGCCGGAGTGGAGGTGGTAAATCCTCCAAAAGGGACACCTCCAGTACGGTCATTTACTTTGGCATGTTCATCGATCGAAGAAGCCACTGCAGGCCCTTGACTCTGCAGCCAGAAAGCTTGCATATTCTGGATCACGCCATTCATTGTTCCCGTACCAACACCCAGGTCAACATTCCAGAACACGTTGTTGCCCAATACAGGATCATATATCCAGAACGTTGGTTCAACATCTGCTCCCAGTTGAATGCGCGAACAAGCA
>CAZPEQ010000323.1:0-3501 GCA_964585605.1 uncultured Weeksellaceae bacterium
ATGGTGTGAAAGTAGGGTGTTCCGCTAGATTCGTCAAGCTTGACAAAGGCTCATCCATGTACACCCTGCTAATGCGGCGGTTTCGGTTCGTAACCGCGTTGTTCCAATTGAAACAGGATTGAATCCCGCTGCTTGGAGGCTTTCTGCTTCCGTAGTACTGAAATCCCCCTCAGGGCCAATCAGGAGTAGCGTGTCTTCACGCGTGTACTGATCCATGAAACTCGCGTGTGTTCCAGTGCACCACCCAAATGCCTTTTGATCAACGTGTTCTTCCTGCAAGAATTTTTTCAGTGTTGTTAGTTCATCCAGTTGTGGTAACCAACTGCGTTGACTCTGTTTCATTGCTGCGATCATGATTTTTAAAGACCGGTCATGCCTTAGTTTTCGTCGCTCACTGTGTTCTGTTAGGATGGGAGTAATTCGGTCTACACCGATCTCAACCGCTTTCTCAAGGAACCATTCGTAACGGTCGATGCGCTTTGTAGGCGCTATAGCTAAATGGATCGTAGCGCTACGCTCCGGTGGCAATTGCTCGACTTTAGTTACCTGTAGAATACACTTTTTCTTGCCGATCAACTCCACGTTCCCTTCCGCGCGCGCACCATTTCCATTGGTGATCTGGATGGTAGCTCCGACTTCTAGACGAAGTACGTTCAATGCATGCTTGCTTTCTTGTTCGGATAAGATGATCCGTTCAACGTGCAGGTCTGCCGGGTAATAAAATTGGGACATGTAACTCAAAAATACGATCTCTTTGAGACCTTTTTTGTGCTTCTAATGGCAGTTTCCACGGTTAGTAAGTTCACAGGACATGCTACTAGGTGCCAAGGAGTGAGATAATAAATTTACATCCATTGATCAAGCAAACGTTTTTCACGTTAACCCATGCTTTAATCGTTAAGGAAAGTGAAAATGAGGAAACTCATCGGCTATCAACGGCAGTTTGTCGAATTGACAAATCGGCGCGAAGTAGAGGAGTCTACATTTGACAACTAACGATGAACACGCAAGCTCTTAGCTGAAAAAGATGTCACTTCAAAGATTTATCATCTCTCTGCTCCTGATCGCGCTCCATTGGACGATGAGTGCAGCAACCTACTATGTTTCTCCTAACGGCAACGATAACGCTTCAGGAACTTCAGAGTCTCAAGCATGGCGAACCATTGCTCGGGTAAATCAAAGTACCTATAGTTACCAGCCGGGAGATGTGATACTGCTGGAACGCGGTGCCATTTTTCGAGAAGAGCTTATCGTTGGTTCTCATGGAGCGGCAGGAAATCCAATTACCGTTGGGGCGTACGGAGTTGGTGCTGAACCGATTATTTCAGGTAGTGAGGTGATCACTGGTTGGGTACTTCATTCAGGGGGCATCTGGAAAACTACGGTTACAGGCAATGTGGAGCAGCTCTTTGCGAATGGTTCACTCCAAACGATCGCTCGTTTCCCTAATCAGGGTTGGCTGCGTAATGACCAGGGAAATTTTGGTCAGATCAATGATGCGGAGTTAACACAACCCAACGGGTACTGGAACGGTGCGACGGCTATTGTTAGATCCAGTAATTGGGCGTACGACGAGGTGGTGGTGAATAATTATGTGACTGGTCAGTTGAATGTGACTTCGCTGTCAGGAAATGTAGAAGATTACGAATGGGGTTATTACCTGTGTAACAAATTCTCTGAGCTTGACATGGAAGGTGAATGGTTCTACAACACGGCAACCCAAGAACTGTTCTTCTACCCGCCTAACGATCAGAACCCGAACAACATGGTCATGGAGTACCCTGTGCGCCAAAAGGGGGTATGGTTAACACGCGACTATGGGCTAGTGGAGAATATCAAATTTCAGCACCATACGCACCAAAGTCTTTTCTTGGATGCTGTGGATCACTGTATCGTGCGAAATTGTCAATTCGAGAAAACTCATCGCGGTGTTTTTAGTGTAGGTAATAATAATGTAACAGAATACAGCCAGTTCTTCGATGTTTACGCTACTAGCTTATACCTCATTGATCAGAATTCAGTGGTTCGTCATTGTTCATTCAACAATGTGGCAATGACCATTGGAGAAGGGGAAAAGGTCGGTTGGGGATATTTTGGTCTTCGTGTTGGAGGAAGTAACAACCACATTCACGACAACTACCTCCATACGGTTGGTTATATCGGTATGATAATCGACGGTAATTCCATCGTGGAGCGTAATTACATTGACAATGCCTTGGCTTTGCTGAACGATGGTAGTGGTATCGCATTTGACAACGTAACGGACTTAACCATCAGGGATAACATAATAGTGAATATCTTGGGTAACATAGAAAGCTCAGCTCCTGACTTTGTCAGCTATGAGGCTATTGCTTACGGAATCTATTTTGGAAATTCTAATGTGCAGAATACCATCGTTCAGAACAACACGGTAGCGAACTGTTCCGGAGGAGGAATACATGTTGACCACACTATGAGCTCGTTGAACAATGAGATCAGAGACAACGTGTTGTTCAATAATCATGTGCAGCTGAGTGTTTCTGACTTTTCGAATATTCACGGTCCGGCAGCGCAGCAACCGTACTTCGTTCCTGCGTACAACGATGTTTTTTCGGGAAACATCATGTTCAGTTTAAATAAGGATCAGTACACCCTGTTCCAGCAACAAGTCAACACGGCGGACTGGTCCGACTGGGGCACGTTTGAGAATAATTATTATTTCAATCCATACGAGGAACAAAGCATCTTCGTGTTGGATCATGCCAATGGAATACACAAACGCTATAATCTCGAGCGCTGGCAAGCTGACCTGAATGAAGATGCAACGAGTATAGCTACACAGCAGCGCAAGACAAAGCATGAGGTGACCAATGAACTAAGCTCCAATATGGTGCCGAACGGCTCTTTCGATGGAGGCGTAACCGGGTGGCAAGGGTGGCCACTCGAAGCTCAGTTAACGCATGATTATACCTATCTAGATAATGGTGCGATGAAAGTGTTGTTTGATAACAATGCATCTTATGACACATTTACGCATTTCCACGCACCAGATTTTCAAGTCAACAACGGAAGTTGGTATCGCGCTCGCTTCAGCATTCAATCAGATGCAATTGGCGAAGTGTGGTATGGGTTAAAGGCGGCTTCGCAAGTAGTAGGGCCGCAGACGATCTATAACAAATACGTCCCGTTCGGAACAGACCGAAGAGATGTTGAACTGATTTTTCAATCAGATATGAGTGATCAGGCGCACTTCCAGTTCACCAACCATTTCACAGAGAGTACTTACTGGTTAGATAATTTGGAGGTGCACGAAGTGGAAGTAGTTGAAGCGGATCCGCTTGAGGACTATCAATTGCTTTACAATGTGCTATCCGTTGATCAGACCTTCAATTTGGTAGGGTGCTGGTCGGATGTGTACGGAAATTATCATTCTGGGTCTGTCACCATTACTCCATTCGAGTCTATGGTGTTGATCCGTGAGTCAGATAACAACTGTGGCCTTACTGCAAATGCAGTCAACGT
>CAZPEQ010000324.1:0-3497 GCA_964585605.1 uncultured Weeksellaceae bacterium
CGGTTAGGATTAACCTGCCATCAGTGCCATGAACAGTGAACATATTGATCGGAGACTCGGATTCTATATACACCGATCCTGTACTTGGATTGGGGAAGATCCGAACTTGACTGTCAACCAAACCCTCTTCAACTCCTGCGGAAACATCGATGCTGAATATTGATGGGTCGGTGATCACAGGATCGTTGAAATCAAAGAAAATGTTGGCGATGTTCTCCACTACATCGCCCAATTGAAGACTCTGGCTTGGTTTGATGCGGAATTTTACAAACCCGTGGCTATCGGGCTCATTGGTATTGCTGTCTGGTAGTTGGATGTTGTCGAACTGAAAGGTCAATACAAGATTGCCCGTTCCGGTCGTGTCAGATGGGCTTAGGTTCCAGTAGTTGCTATGTGAGGAGCTGATATATTGGAATGTATCCCATCGCAGATCATTGCTGAGGGTATCGGTTATGCGTACATTTTCAGCAAGGAAGGTGCCGGTGTTCTGAAAACGGATGGTGTATTCGATGGCATCGCCACTAAGTAATTGCGTAGGGGACATCTTATCAGGCACAGCCCGTTTGTCATTCGGGTCGTAAGACCCAACAACAACGTCATCCAAGCTAACGGTATTATTTGCTGGCGTGTTATCAGTTACCGTTGAGGTGGCCGATAGTTGATGAACAATCGCAGTGCCCAAGGCCACGTTTGGCGAGGTATTGAAGGTAATGGCCGTTGTCCATGTGTGGCCTGGGGTCAGGGACACAGACCAACTAGCAAGCGTTCCAACCTGTGCTACAGGTACGCTAGTCGAAGAAACCCAGGTTTGGTCTGCATCAAAGTCCAGATCAATGGTAGCCGCGGCAGGCTCTGTTCCCACGTTTGTTACCTGTAGGTATACGTTATTGTCAAAACCGGGCCTGGCAACATCTGCATTCAGATCAACCACTAGGTCATAGATTCCTGGTAATGGCTGGTACCCGATGTGGTTCAACGAATCAATGTGGCCAGTGGTGATCGTCACACTATGAGGCGGTGTGGTGATATTGTGATAGAGAACAGGTCTTCCTTGGACCGTGTATGTGCCTACTTCTACTGGAAGAAAGTAATTGCTGTTAGGACCTACACCACTGAGGTAATTACCTGGTTGGGCCTCAACAGTGGCATTAAGCAGAGGCGTTTCACCTGGATCCAAGTGCCCATTGCCGTTCACATCCTTGAAGGGCTCACCTACAATAGACTCTTTCGGAAAACACGGGTCGGAAATATTACATAGCACGGGGGGGAAACCGAGCAACAATGAATCTATATAAAGCCCAGGAGGAACGTTGGGTAAACACGTGAGGAAATTATCGGTACACAGCAAATTCGCCACCGAGCTTGGCAAAAAGGGGAGACAGCTAAGCTGATTATCATGGCAGTAAAACTCCCGCATCGTGTTGGGTAATGGGGGAATTACCGTGATCGCATTTTTATTGCAATTAATGACTTCCAACGAGCTAGGGAGAGGAGGGAGGCTGGTAAGTTGATTTTCGCCGCAATGAAGTTGCACTAAAGAACTCGGCAAGGGTGATAGCGCCATGAGTTGGTTGTCGTAACAGAAAAGCCCTTCTAGAGCGCCTGGCAAAGCGGGGAGTGATGTTAGCTGATTGCCCTCACAACGAAGCTCTATCAGTGGACTAGGTAAAGGCGGTAGGTTTGTTAGTTGGTTATCGAAACACCAGAACCATTCCAGAGAATTCGGCAGTATCGGTAGACTTGTAAGCTGATTGTCGTAGCAATAAAATTCCACTAAAGAATTGGGCAAAATGGGAAGCACGGTTAACTGATTTTGAGAACAATTCAAAAGTTCTAATGCGCTGGGCAGAGGCGGTAGATCGGTCAATTGATTTTCGGCACATTCAAGGTGTGTCAAGGAACTTGGTAAATTGGAAAGTACCGTGAACTGATTTTGGGAACAGTTAAGAGACTTCAAGGAGTTTGGTAAGACAGGCAGGTTGGTCAACTGGTTGTTTTCACAACTTAGGTTTTCCAATGAGGTAAAGAACTGAACACCATCCAGGTTGGTAATACCTGCATTGTCAACGAAAACATGCGTCCTTGTAATTACATCAGCATGGCTCGTATTCAAGATGTTCCCGTTCATTGCATTGGGCACCACCTGTTGTAACCGAGTTGCGAATGCCTGGTCTGGAATGATGAATTGGGCTTGAGTCGCGTGGAAGAATCCAACAAGTGCGAGTACAACAAGTAATGGTTTTTTCATGGCGATGAAGTGAGAGGTGTGTTACTAGAAATGAAGTAAGAAAATGGCGCTGTTCTCATCACATGAGCAAGTAGACATACATGGCTCAGACCTCTGCGTTAGCGCAATACAATTGTTATCGTCAGAAACCGTCCAACGCAGATCGGTGTTTTGGGATGTTACGCCTTGAGGAGCTTTAACTTCCACGTGGAAACCTTGCTCTGTGTGGTCAGCACCTTTCCCTTGTATGTTTCGCGCTTTGCAAATGCAAGGCATGTTATCATACACCAGCTCTAGGGTGAAGCTGTGGAGCTTCCCATTCTTGTAGCGTACTTTTTTGAAGGATGTCTCAATGCCTACATCAAGCGCCCGGGCAGCCAGGTTGTCCAGATCAGTAGTACTCCAATCGGTAGTGATCAGAAAAGGGTTCCTAGCGTTTTTTCGTGATGAGACTAAATCCGTGGAGACCCTTCCTCCTTGTTCAGGTTCTTTGAACGCTTCAATCGGCCCAGACTCTAATTTGAGCTCATTGTCTTTTCTCTCTTGCCCAATCGCCTTATCATCCATAGCATCATCGGCTATAGCTTCTTCAGCAATGCTTTGGTCTATTTGCGCTAGACCATGCGCTGCGGTTCTCTTATCACGTTGAAGCAACTCGGTTTGTTGATCGTTTGAATCATACGTGGTGCTTCCTGTTTGGGTCGTTCCGCTCTCAAATGCATTTTCCTGAACTGTTTCAGGGCCGTTCTTCTCATCCTCGCACCAGATCGAGTTATCTACCAACAGGGCGCCATCCGTATTGATCACTCCTGGATACTGCGGATCAAGAGAAGACATTGGCGAAATTGTATCGCTTAAGACCAAAGTGGAGGGAGCAACTTGCTGTTCTTGATTCGTGGATGGGGCTTCAGCAGTAATCGCATAATAGGTCAATGAACCCCCAACAGCAAGTATGGAGGCTGTTGTGACCGCAACGCTGTTCATGTTCCCAAAGGCAGCCCATAGGGGAATTGAAGGCACAGCCAGTGTGCTTGCCACCGCGGTAAGACGTTTTGCATCCTTGATCGTGTATGCCAAAGGCTTTTCCCTTGCTGCACTGAACAACTCTTCTGGTTGTATGTGTTCCGAATCCTTCATAGACATATTGTCACTAACGATGCCGCAGCATGTTTGACCGGTACTTCCACTGGGTCTTTGACCAGCAAAGCACGCAACCGCTCACGCCCACGCTTTAACCTCAATTTTACCGCTGAAAGCGAACCGCCTTGTA
>CAZPEQ010000325.1:0-3494 GCA_964585605.1 uncultured Weeksellaceae bacterium
GAAGGCTCCTGGCTGAAAGAAGAGGCGATTCCCGAACCTAAGGTCAGCGCCTACTTGGTAGCCGATCGCGGAGCGAAAAGCCGCTTGCTGCTGAGAGTCTGTAAGGTCTTGGAAGGTTACTCCAATTTGCGGGTTGAATTGTACTTGAGCCTGAGCGGTGCCTAAGGCGCCGAACAGGAGAGTAGCTATGATCAATCTTTTCATGACACGTTCGATTTAAGTGTTCACAGAGGGATTGGCAAGAGGTGTGCCATTTCCTTCCAGACAGGGTGGATCAAGCACGAAATTCACCATATGTAGTGAGTAGCTCAGAACGTGAATTAACTTTAGCTTATGAAGAATAGGGTCTTAGGCGTTTGCCTTTCGTTGTTTGCCGGTGTTAACATTCAGGCTCAGAGCGATTGTGCTGGTGGGAGGTATGTGACTTATGACCTGTTCCCGAATGTTTCCGTTACATCGGATATTGTGTTTGGGGAAAATATTGGGGTGAATGGAAGTCAGGAGATCTTAGAATTAGATGTGTACGAACCCGCAGGAGACTCCAATACAGAGCGGCCTGTTGTAATCGTAGCTTTTGGTGGGTCGTTCATAAATGGAGCCAAAGAAGACGTTTCGACGCTTTGTGAAGAATTGGCGGAACTTGGCTACGTTGCCGTTGCTCCTAATTATCGTGTAGGCCTTTTCCTCCCCAATGCGGCAACTACCTCTCGGGCGGTTCTTCGTGGCGCCCACGATATAAAAGCGGCGATCCGCTACCTGTATCGCTCGGTGATCATTGACGGGAATCCTTGGGGCATTGATACGACCCGTATTCTGGTGGGCGGTGTTTCGGCAGGCGCGATCAGCGCTATTCACGCCGTTTACTTGGATGAACAAGCTGAGTTCCCCCAAGTGTTAAGTGCTGATTCTGCCAGTTTGGGTAACGTGGCGGGGAACTCAGGCAATTTGGGCTTCTCTGAAGAGGTGCTGGGTGTCTGGAGCATGAGTGGGGCTATCGCCGATACGCTGATGATTCAGGCAGGAGACCCCCCGATCGCAAGCATTCACGACGTGGGTGACTTCATCGTACCTTATTTCACTCAGCAAGTATCCGTTTTAGGAATTCCTACAGGACTTATCGCGTCTGGCTCGCACGATGTGCATAGCTACGCCAACAGCTTAGGAATAGATAATTGCCTGCTGGAATTTCCTGGCTCGGGACATGTGAGTTACCTCAATTCCGATTTTGATGGTTCGTTTGGCTTTATCGTTGATTTCTTCGCTGATCTGGTATGCGGGCAAAGCCCTGACTGCGGTCAAATAATAGCTTCTGTTCCTGAGCGGCCGCAAGATCGGCTGCAGATCTATCCTAATCCAACGACAGGATCGTTGACCATTGGCCTAGATAAACCTGCCGTTATCGAATTGCGCAATATGGTAGGGCAATTGATAGAAATGAAGCAGTACCAGCGAGCAGGACAGGTTGCTTGGGATATGAGGGCGTTACCTGAAGGCATGTACTCAATAACCGTTAGAGAAGAAGGGAAAGCGCAAAGTCAATTACTGATCAAGCAGTAAGTGCTTCTACCGTAGAATTCTTGCTACACGCTCACCAACACGAAGTAAATACACCCCTTTTCTCAGTGTCGGTAGCTCAGTGCGCTCACCACGTATTCGTCCAAAGGCCAAGTCTTTGCCTTGTAGGTCGTATACCACGAAAGCCTCTCCGTACGCCGCTGGATTGGTTACGATGATCTCGTCTCCTATAACATGGAACTTATACGAGTCTGCCAGTTCATTTACGGACGCGGTGGTTCCCCAGATACTTTCTACCCACTGCGGGTTATCGATGAATGGATTCCGGTTATTCTGGGCATTGAATACACCATTGTTACGATCTACCTCTTTCATGCTCACGGGGTCGTTCAAATGCCATTGTACTAGCATGGCCTCTGCCCATTGAGCAAAATCTCCGTTCTGCAGCATGTCTGTATTGGCTGACCAAGCTGGGGCTTCATCCTTGTACCTGGTGAGCATGTAGAAATAGGTTCGCGCCAAGTCGCCTTTGTATTCGTCAATAGGCTCAAACACCGTTTGGGTGTAGCCTTGTACGGAAGACGCTCCCGTTTTGCTACCATTCATTCCCGTCCAATCTGCTACACCAACTTCACCGTAGGGCAGGTTACTGCGTTTCCCGTTCACTGATCCATCGGTCGGGTATATCGTATGCAAGTCACTTTGCATAGGCAACGCGTCGTTGAACCACGACTGTGGGAAGGAATGCTCTCGGTTATAGCAATCGCCTTCACTGTTGAACTGCCCACATTGATCAATACCAAACTGGTAGATGTACGGTGGATTTCCTCCTGGAACATCCGAGTAGATATCCCAAACACGCCCGCTCGGGTGGAGGTCAGTATTGGGGAATTGACCCCAAATGCTCCCAAATATCAACACCGAATGTCCGTCGATAATGTCATGTAATGCTTGACGCAGAGCAGGTCCCGATAAACCGGCCGCGCTGTCATAATATCCAGGCGGTACCTGGCCTAAAGAGGAGAAACTAATGCTTATGAACGCGATCAGGGTGAGAACTTTCATCTTGGTAAAATTAGACATTGCCTACCGTATTACTTTCGTTTTATGGAAGAAGCGGACGTGGTTGTTGTAGGTGGGGGAGCTGCTGGCTTTTTTGCGGCGATCTCGTGCAAGGAGCATAAGAAGAAAAGTACGGTGGTTCTCCTAGAACGTTCTGAGCGATTCTTGGCGAAAGTCAGTATTTCGGGTGGGGGTAGGTGCAACGTATGTCATGATGAGACGTCTATCTCGAAATTGGCAAAAGCCTATCCGAGGGGAGAGAAATTCTTGAAAGCCGGCTTTTCTCAGTTCAGCACAAAAGACACCATTGCGTGGTTTGAAAGGCATAAGGTCAAGCTAAAAACGGAAGAGGATGGCAGGATGTTCCCAACGACCGATAAATCTGCCACCATTGTGGATACACTCATCAATGCAGCGGAGAAGTTAAAAATAGATTTAAGAAAAGGGTGTAAAGTGTCTCGCCTTCAGAAGAAAGAAGGTGCCTGGATTGTAGATATTGATCGAGGAGAAGAGCCTGTGGAGACAATTAAATGTAGTCGGGTCATAGTGGCCTCCGGTGGAGCGCCCAAGGCAAAAGGTTTGGAGTGGTTAGAGCGGATCGGATGTCCGATAATTCCACCTGTGCCATCTATCTTTTCCTTCAACATGCCGAAAGAGGAAATCATTTCCTTGCAAGGCATTGTGGCGCCCAAGGTGCATGTTCGTGTGCAAGGGTTTGATTATGAGGCGGAAGGTCCCGTTTTGATAACGCATTGGGGTATGAGTGGGCCAGCGATCCTAAGGTTATCGGCGTTTGCCGCACGTGAACTGAATTCAACGAATTACAAATTCACGGCCCGGGTGCGTTGGGTGGCTAATTTGAAAGAGGATGAGGCCCGGAAAAAAATTGAAAAGGCAGCGGAAAAGCACCCGCACAA
>CAZPEQ010000326.1:0-3493 GCA_964585605.1 uncultured Weeksellaceae bacterium
GTTATCGGTGGCCGGTACGTTTATGTGCGAGGACTTGGAGATCGATATAATTCTGCCTACTTGAATGGTACACCGCTACCATCGCCAGACCCCGATGCGAAGGTGGCACCCTTGGACATATTTCCAACGAACGTGATCCGAAATTTGACGGTTAATAAAGCGTTCTCCCCTGAGTTGTACGGCGACTTTTCTGGAGGCGCTATTGATATTCGTACAAAGACCGCGTTGAAAGAAGGACAGCTAAGGGTCAGTTTTGGAGGAGGAGCCAATTCGATCAGTACCTTCAGAAACGGAAGAACATATGCAGGAGGAAGCCGCGATTTTTGGGGGCTTGATGATGGAACAAGAGCCTTGCCAGCGGCGTTCTTAACAGCCGACCCGCTGAGCGGCGATAGAAACTTGCCGTTCAGGGAGAATTTCAATTCGGTGGAGAATACGCTGAAGCCTGATGTGAACTTCGGCTTGTTCGGAGGTACGTCAGTGGATGTTGGCGAACAGTCTAAACTGAATTTCTTGATCACCGCGAATTACAAGAATGAATCTCGTTACCGTATCGGCCTGAACCGGATCGTGAATAACCAGAACATTGCGTTGATCGACTACACGGTAGAGTCATACAATTTCAATACCCAAAGTTCGGCCTTGGGAACGGTGAATTTTGAGTTGAATAAACAGAACGAAGTCACGTTTAACAGCTTGTGGGTCAACATCAGTTCTGACCAACACCGGGAGAATTTCGGAGATCATTTCGATTACGAAGACGAGGTGTTTGCACGTCGCTACACGTTCCGAGAGAATAAAGTATGGGTGAACCAGTTACAAGGTGAGCATGGCTTTGGTATAGCTGATCGTTTGTCAATCAAGTGGAACGTTTCGTACAGCACGGCCACTAGCGATGAGCCTGATCGTCGTCAATTGGTGTACCTATTTGATGAAGCTACGGGCACGTATAATTTCAATGCCATCGATCGTATAGAGAATCACCGTTGGTTCTCTGAACTGTTGGAAAACGAAATGAGCTTCGGTGGTTCAGTTGAATACCGCATTAAGGAGATAGAGGTAGATGATGATTTTCATTCCTTGTTATCAGTCGAGTTGGGTGCACAGGGTAAGCGTAAGGATCGCGACTTTGACTACGACATATTCGCGTATCGGCTAGAGAATATTGTAGCGGACAACCCAGGTGGGGTGGACGTGAATGCGCCAGATGTTCATTTGGATCAAACAAACTTTCAGAATGGTACCTTGTTTATTCAGGATGTAACGGGCATTGAGGCAGAACACTTTATTCGTCAGGATATCAACGCGGCGTATGGCGCAGTGAAATTTGATGTGTTGCCGCAAAAATTGAAGATCCTTACGGGTGCACGTATAGAGGATGGTAATCAACGGGTGATCTTCCGCAACAACTTTGATTCGGAGATCGACCCATTCCGCATTGTAACGAACGCGACCGTGGATATTCTTCCTTTCTTTAACCTGAAGTACGATATGTCTGATGTGAACATCATTCGTGCGAGTGGAAGTAAGACCATTTCTAGACCGGGGTTCAGAGAAATGGCGCCGTTCGAATACACGGAGTTTTTTGCTGGAACCAAGAATGTTGGAAATCCTAACCTCGTTAATGGTACCAACTACAATGCAGATGTTCGTTTCGAGCGTTTCGCTAACCCGGGCGAGTTGTTCGCCGTTGGGGCATTTGGCAAGATCCTGCAGGACCCGATCGAGAAAGTGGCATTGGCATCAGCTAGTGGGCAATTGCAATCGTTCCGTAACACAGGCCGCGGCGAGGTGTTCGGGTTAGAAGTTGAATACATTAAGAACCTAGGTGGATTGTTGAACGTGGACAGTGTGAGTATTTGGAATGACCTTTCAGTAGGCATTAATGCTACGGTGCTTTCCTCTGAGATTGATTTGACTGATGAGGTGGGTGCTGATGGCGCCGCACAAGTAAGTACGAATGAACGACGCCCGCTACAAGGAGCATCACCCTATTTGATCAATGCTGATGTGAGCTACAAACGAACTTTTTCAGAGAACTTGTCCGGTGTTGTAACGCTTGCCTACAACGTGTATGGCAGACGTGTTTTTGCAGCAGGAGAGAATGGTCTTGGAGATCAGTATGAGCAAGCGCTTCAAAGTTTGAGCTTAGTTGTTCGCGCAGATGTGGGTCAAAAGTGGTCACTTAATTTGAAAGGGTCTAACCTGCTAGACGCGGAGTATAGGATAGAGCAAGAAACGCCTGAAGGAGTGGCGTTGATCAACGCATACCGTACAGGAGTTGGTATCAGCTTCGGGGCATCGTATCGCTTGTTCTAAGTCTCTAGCACCGGTGCAAAAAGATAAGGAACGGGACCTCATTTGAGATCCCCGTTCTTGTTTAACGCGCAAGGAATACCAGGTACCACATTCCTAACCAAGTCATAACATAAGAGTGAGCTATCTCTAACAACTCAGGGAGAGTTTTGCATCAGAAACAGAAACGCTTATTTTACATGTCAACTCTACCGAGAACCGTTAAAAAGCTAGGCACTGTTGCACTAGCTGCGCTTGTCCTATCCTCTTGTTCGAAGACAGAAGGATGCACCGATCCAACAGCAACCAATTTTGATCCGGATGCGGAAGAGAATTGTTGCTGCGAGTTCGCTCCTACTTCCGAAGTGATCAACGGAGTAACGTATCAATTCGTTTCCTCTTCCATCACTTCCAACACGACACTTGATGCGGGCACTAGCTGGTTGATGAAGGGTGGTGTATTCGTTCAGTCAGGAGCTACACTTACGATTGAAGCAGGAACTGAGATCTTTGCCGATGATGGCGCATCTACCCCTTTCCTTGCTGTACAGCGTGGAGGCATGATCAATGCAGTTGGTACGGCTGCGAACCCGATCGTATTTACAACGATCAAGACCGTAACCGGTGGTCCAGCTGCAGGAGACTGGGGTGGTATTATCTTGAATGGTCGAGGTGTACTTAATGTTGGTGCCACAGCAGAAGGCGAAGGCGGAACAGGCGTATACGGCGGTTCGGACAACAACGATAACTCTGGTACGATGCGTTATGTGCGTGTGGAGTACGCCGGACAGATCTTAGGTACGGATAATGAGTTGAACGGATTTTCGTTTAACGGTGTAGGTAGTGGAACTACCCTCGAGTACTTACAGGCATTCAATGGAGCTGATGATGGATTTGAATTCTTCGGGGGAGCAGCTACACTTCGGTACGCTGTATCAACCGGCAACTCTGATGATTCGTTTGACTGGACACACGGTTGGCAAGGAAAAGGTCAGTTCTGGGTTGTTCAGCAAGGCAGCACTTCTGGTGACCGCGGATTCGAGGGTGATAACTGGGAGGACAACTTCCTTGCTACACCGGTCTCGCAGCCAATGGTTGCGAACTTTACGCTCGTTGGTGCTGATGATGGCGACGGCGCTAATACGGGGGCACGCCTGCGTCATGGTACACGAGGTTGGTTTTACAACGGCCTAGTAAC
>CAZPEQ010000327.1:0-3452 GCA_964585605.1 uncultured Weeksellaceae bacterium
GTATCCACCGTGCCATCGCCATTGGCATCGCCCGCCATTGCGTCGGGATCAGCATTTATTTCGTTGATCACCAATGCAGGTAACGGCGCGCAAGTCGGAGCGTTCCCCGAAACGACAATATTATCACAGGGGCTGGTAAAGGTTACGCTGTAATTATCAGCTTCATCGATACCACTTATCATGATGGTTCCGCCGCTAACAGTTGCCGGATCATCCCCTCCGACGGTTCCTGACATGGTGTTGTTCACTACACTTACACTCGCATCCATACCTGTGTAGGGAATGCTTAATAAATAGGTATCGCCAGGACTAGGACTGACAGTGACACACACTGCTGACGGCGTTCCTAATGAGATTCCGCAGCTTGGCGCACCACTTCCGATCCAGAACCCAGGATCATAATCCGCAGGGGCAGAAAGTCCACCACTACCTATGTTCATATGGTTCGTGCAAGCGAAAGGACCTGAATCAGCAGATACGTTCCATTCCGCCTCGTCCCATACTACATTCGGACCAGTAACGGTAGCGGCACGCTCTACCCGTCCGTCTTCGAACTCATGGCAAGTGCCCGTGCCATCTTCTCCAACAACGCCGAACTCATCAATAAGGGTTCCCATGGCATCCCTTAGCTGAAAATTATCATCACCATTGGAGTTCACCGATCCATCTTGATCGGGAGCAGAACCAAACGTACTTTGATATGTCGTAGCGTTCTCTGCTAGAATGAAATACCCTCCAGCGGGAATGGAACCAGTAAGTGTATTGGTAGCTCCAGCCGTAGTATTGGCATTAAAGTAAACTTCAAGTGTCCATCCGGTAAGGACAACGTCAGTTGCACCTGTATTGTAGAGTTCAACGTACCGTGAGCTCGCAGAATTAGCCGGATCAGCGATCTCCGTAATGAAAACTTGGGAGAAAGCGCTGTGGGAGTATAAAAGCAAGCAGCTAACAAGCAGCTTGGTCTTTAAAATCGAGGAAAGGTTCATTTTTGTAGGGTTTGGGTCAAGTAACCGAAGCAAGGTTACAGGTACATTACGCCTATGTCAAGTGGCTTAATTGTTCTAAAGGCATGCTGGGCCTGCTGTGGTATGTTGAAATTGACTCTATTTTACCTCTATTTTGCCGATAGTGGATAATTTGTTCATTACTCGTAATGCTTGTCTGCCTAAGTAAATCGTGCACTACGATTAATTTAGGAATTCCTTGAAGCGACTTCGTTCATCTTTCAATAGGAAATTTTGTTTAGCCCATTTTCCCCTATGGGGGCCATTGGGTGCTGAAAAAGGATCAGGTTGGTAAGAACTTGGTCTTAGTCACAGAACAAGGCAGCCAGCCTCTGTGTGAACAAGAGAGTAGTATAAGAAAGGACGATCTATTTGATCGGTCGAAGGTTGTTTCATTGGACGACTGCAAAGGAGTTCATCCAGAACAGTTCTGAAGCGAAGACCATAGGTAAGGTAGGTCTTCGCTTCTTTTTTGCACTAATCATCTGATCGTTAGCCTTGTCACAGATTACTGTGTATAAGTGTGATCTGCCCCATTCATGATCCGTTCAAGGCCGTCTAATTTTGAAGGGAAGCGTTCATTGAATGAGGAAGACCCGGAAAATTTTCGTACTTGATACTTCAGTCATCTTGTACGACCATTCTGCCATCAATTGCTTTCAAGAGCACGACGTGGCAATACCTATTCAAGTTTTAGAAGAGCTTGATAATTTTAAGAAAGGAAACGATACCAAGAACTTTGAAGCCCGCGAGTTCATTCGTTTGATTGACAGCATCGCGGAACGCGAGTTGTTAACCAACTGGATGCCTTTAGAAGGAGCTTCTAAAGGCAAATTCAAAGTAGTTGCAAATCACGATTTGAATGGTGTGGATGCAACACGCATCTTCAACGATAAGAAGTACGATCATCAGATATTGAATGCCGCTCTGACCTTGCGCAGGGAGTTTCCTGATCGCAAAGTGATACTCGTGAGCAAGGATATTTGCCTTCGCTTAAAAGCAAAATCCTTGAGCATAGATGCGGAAGATTACCTAACGGGAAAAGTGAAAGATGTTCGGAAGCTGTATGCAGGTAGAACAGTGCAGGAGGAACCCGACCCCGCCATAATTGATGAGTTGTTCGAAAGGGGTGCATTGCCTGCAAATGACTTTGGACTTAATGATTTACAGGGCAATCACTTTTACGTTTTCAAACACGGCAAAAAATCCATTCTTACCAAATACAACCCGCGAAGCCAAGAGGTGGAACGTGTTGAGAAACAGAAGGTATTTGGTATTACCCCACGAAATGCGGAACAAACCTTGGCTATTGCCGCGTTGATGGACCCTGATGTGAAGTTGGTCACACTTCAAGGCATAGCCGGAACCGGCAAAACCTTACTTGCTCTGGCATGTGCACTAGAACAACGCAGAATGTTTCGGCAGATCTACGTTACACGCCCGGTTGTACCACTAAGTAATCGCGACATCGGGTATTTGCCAGGTGATATCCAATCGAAATTGGATCCGTACATGCAACCGCTGTGGGATAACCTGAAGTACATCAAAAATCAATTTGACAAGCATGACACCATGCCGCGCCGGATTGATGAGATGATGGAGAATGATAAGATATCCATTGCACCCCTGGCCTATATCAGGGGAAGGAGCCTATCGAATATCTTCTTCATTATCGATGAGGCACAGAACTTGACCCCACATGAAATAAAGACGGTGATCAGTAGGGCAGGAGAGGGAACAAAAATCGTTTTCACAGGTGATATCCATCAAATTGATACGCCTTACTTAGATGCAGAGAGTAACGGCTTAAGCTACTTGATCGATCGGGCCAAGAATGACCCCCTATTTGCACATATTACACTGGAAAAAGGAGAGCGAAGTGAGTTGGCAAACTTGGCCAACGCTTTACTCTGATAGCTAGAATAACTCCTCCTGTTCAATGAATTGGAAATTCATGTTGAAGAGATTCTCGTAGTCTTTTCCTGTCTCTTCCATATCCTCATCGCCATGCTCAAAGTGCCAGCGAACATCAACCGTTTGCCCCTGTTCAGTAACGGCATTCAAACGCTCAAATATGTTGTAAAAGTGCTTGGAAGAGCTCGTGTCCAGATAGTCAAGCTTAATGTTAACAGTGGTTGTTGCCTTAGGTGTTCGCAAATACTCGTCTATCCAATGATAAACCCGTTGGTAGAATTGGTCGGAATTATTCGGCAACGAACGCCCAATAAACTCAACCACGCCATGTTCAATATCAATGTCGATCTCTGGGGAGGTTTCCGTAGGGTCAATGTGAATCTTCTTTCCGCTCATAAGCACCACCTAGCCGATTTTTCGACAAGCGAAAGGTAGGTTGAGCTAGGTGGAAAATACACGTTGAATATGCAAAGATTGCCAACAATGACAAAGCCGTTACTATAGCAACGGCTTTCGGTCAAATAGTTAATCCTT
>CAZPEQ010000328.1:0-3432 GCA_964585605.1 uncultured Weeksellaceae bacterium
GTATTGGTTTAGGAAAGAAGGTCTTGATCGCTAATGTGATGGGTGAGATAGCCGATGAGATATTCGCCTTGGATGCGCACGAGCATTATTATGCCTTGACGTGGTTCGCACTTGTGGCATATTCAATGCAGATCTACTTCGACTTCTCAGGGTATTCTGATATGGCCATTGGTATTGGTCGTATGTTCGGTTTTACGTTTCCTGAGAACTTCAATTACCCTTACATATCGAAGAGTATTCGAGAGTTTTGGAGGCGCTGGCACATCACCCTTTCCTCTTGGTTTCGCGACTATTTGTACATCCCGCTTGGTGGTAGCAGATCAGGCGTAAAACGGGTCTATTTCAATTTGTTCATCGTGTTTTTCGTAACTGGCCTGTGGCATGGCGCCACGTGGAATTTCGTCTTATGGGGATTGGTGCATGGAATTTTCATTGTGATCGAGCGTGCGGGCTGGTCTAGGGTTTTAGAAAGATTCCCGGTTTTGGGCCACACGTACACGCTGCTCGTTATTCTGATGACTTGGGTACTTTTTCGCGTACCTGAATTTTCGCAAGCACTGGATTTTTATGCCGCAATGTTCAGGGCAAGTCCAAGTCCAGGCGGGCTGCGGTTGATGGATCTGTTAGACAGAGAGTACCGCTTTATTTTCTGTTTAGCAATTGTGTTGAGCATGCCCGTTAAGTCAATGTTACAGAAGCTTATCGGTGACTTAAAGCCAGGAGCTTGGATCCATATGTGGAACTACGGCTCTATGGTGTGGCACATTGCTTTGTTGTGGCTCAGTGCGATGTCAATCGCCTCCAGTACATACAACCCCTTCATTTACTTTCGATTTTGAAAGCAGCTAGTTCCTACCGATTCTTCGTCGTTCTGCTTGGCTTGCTGGTTCTCGCGCTATTTTGGAAACCCTTAACGAATCGCTTTTCTGAGTCGGGTAATTACAAGGTGACATACACATTAACGACCGATACGCCGGGCACCTTCGATGTGTACTTTGATACAGGTTCTGGGTGGACTGAACACAACAAGGTTGGGGTTGATATTGACTCACCTGTCACGCAGCAAGTAATAACCTTTCCAAGGTTTCCCAGTAGCAGGGTCGAGCATATTCGAATAGATGCTGGCGGCGCGCTGAAAAAGGTGCGGATAAGCGATGTACAGGTAACCACGGCGGTCGATCGGCAGTCGATGGAACTCTCAAACCCCAAAAACTATGGACATTGTTTATCCTCTTTTATTGACGGAGATGAAATAGAACTCATTACGGAATGTGAGGATGCGTATCTCGAAATGGACACTGATCTTTCAGGATTGAGAACGGGAGCACTTACGTCGAACGACTATATCCTTCGTACTTCATGGATCTTGCTTTGCATTATCTTCTCTGTTGCTCTGTGGCGGAGTCGGCCCTTTGCGGACCGGTTTGCAAGAGTGGAGGTTCATACACTGCTTATGACCTGTCTATTCGTTGGCATCATAGCCTCACATTGGATACTCACCCTGAGTGAAGGCTTACGAGTTGATCCAACGATTGAGCGCCGCTATTTGGCATTTTTTCCAGAGTTGGATACCAGTTCATTCACGAGTGACTTTGAGTTGTGGTTCGAGGATCACTATGCAGGTAGGCAACTGTTAACGAACCAACGAAGTTCAATTGCTTACAACTTCTTCAAGAAGTCAGCGTTCCCGAACAAGGTGGTGTTGGGCAAGAACATGGAAATGTTCCCGACGCCAGAATTCCTGATAGACGACCTGAAAGGAGAGATGCGCTTGGACGTTGCTCAACTTCAGAGTGTCCTTACTAATATCAAAGAACGGATCGCCTTTATGAAGCGTTCCGGTCGTGCATACTACTTAGTAATACCGCCGAATAAACAAACAATTTATACCGATGAACTTCCCCTGAAATTTCATCCTGAAAGTGATTCGGTGCAAACCATGGTTCAGCAGGTCATGGAATATATTAAACGTGATCCGGAGGTTCTTGAACACACGATAGATCTGAGCAGCGCGCTGAAAGATCAGGCTGCGGAATCGCATGTGCGGTTGTTCTATAAGAACGATATCCACTGGAACGGTTACGGTGCCTACTACGGCTATCATCACTTCATGTCGCACTTGTCCAAGTACCACAAAGAGCTCACCCCGTTCTCCTTAGCTCAGTTCAACGTGCAGGAGATGGAGGACAATGAAGGCGATCTTGCTCGGCAGTTGTTGTTGCATGAATCGATAAAGAGAAAGCGATATATCTTCAGCCATAAGGACCGTACGTACGACCGAGAGGATATAAAGACGGAATTGTACATGCCGGTGCAGCGCATACTTACGGATCAGCACCATCTACCGAAGGTTTTGGTGTTTCGAGATTCGTTTTGGAAGGAGCTGATTCCACTTATGTCACCGCATTTTTCGAATGCTTTGTACGTATGGGATCCCATGTTCGATATTGACTTGATCAAAGAAGAACGCCCGGATATTGTGATCCACGAAATAGCGGAGCTCTTCATGCTCCATCTCCTCAGTGTTAATCCCCCTGCGATCAATGACACGCTCTGATCTCATACCTATAGCGGGCTTGTTGTTGGTCTCTATTGTGTTCGCATTTGCGGGTGGGGCGAACATGCCGGATGACAACGCAGATAGACTCCTTGTCACACTCTCCGTGCAAGATGCTACTATCAATTCGATCGTAACAGCCGAAGTGCGTGATGAAAAAGGAATGCTGGTTCAGCAGGAGGCAACGATCGCCTATGGATCATCAAGTGCGGTGTCGTTCATCTTTAACGGTGTGCAGCGCCCAGATTCACTTCAGTTGCATTTTGGAACAAATGAATTCGTCCAGATCAACGGCATGTCCATTCGAGGTGGTGATGCCTATCGCAGTTGGAATGGGGAGGAGTTATGGGGCGAGATGAAGATGGTGCGGGGCAACGCTGACCTGCAATCTGATGGCCGGTTGAAACTACGTTCTGATGGTGCTGGAATTGCATTGATGCTTAATGGTTCAATTGAATTCGCAGCCACCAAATACCACATGGTCATAGTCGTATTGCTTTTTGTGATGTTCTTTGGGCTTGGGTTGCTCATCTATTTCCGTGCTTCGAAAAAGAGCTTGATACCAATTTTGGTCTCGACGCTATTTGCCTGTTTGAGCGCATACCTCCTCTTAGAGCTGAAGGACCGGATCGCAAGTGCGAAAATGGACGTGCGATTTGAAACAGCGGTCGCTCAGGAACAGCTTGTAGAAGTTTACTATTCTCCGGACGGACTTTTTCGGCCTGATAAGTTGATCGCACGAGAATCTGCGGCGCATACGGCTCATGATATGCGCTTTCAGCTGCCAAGTGGCATACACCGTACGTTTCGATTAGATCTGCCAGCTGGCCGAAAGCTACATCTACAGGAGATCAAGCTTGCGCTCAAGCCCTTCT
>CAZPEQ010000329.1:0-3413 GCA_964585605.1 uncultured Weeksellaceae bacterium
TGAAAGGAAATACTGTATCGGTCTTTGGGGATGCCACATGCCGCGGCCACTAAGTGTGTGGTTTGTTTGACCTGATGCGCGTAACAAAATTCATGCGCGGCGGAGGCCCTTTCGCAGCAATCAGGAGTACTTAAACAATGCGTTTTGGTGGGGTCGGTCTTCTGTACATGGCGTTCGGGTATGCCGTGGTAGCTGAACAAAACGTGGTCATGCGCTTGCGTTAAGGTTTCATTCAGCATGGTCGCGAGTGCGCCGATGTATTGACTGTTGTCGTAGTAGGGTTTAATGAACTTCAGGTCGGCCTCCATATTCATCGTTTTGAACGTATCGCGGATCTTCTCTACACCTGTTTCAAAACTGCTCATAGCGTAGTGCGGATAGAGGGGTAATACGATCAACTGTTCTAAGTCTGGGTGCTCGCTCGCGATCTGGCGTAAGGTGGCTTCCGAACTGGGAGAACCGTAACGCATGGAGAGGTAGGTCGGTATACCTGTTTTTTCTTGGACCAGAGCGGTCAATTGTTCCGAACAGTGAATCAGTGGTGATCCTTCCTCCGTCCAAATGGTCTTGTATTTAGCCGCGGTTTTCGGTGCGCGGAAAGGAACAATAAGGCCTTTGACCAATAGCGTACGTGTGAACTTAGGAATGTCAATGACCCGCTCGTCCATCAAGAATTCATTCAAGTATCGACGCACGTCTTTGGTCGAAGTTGAATCAGGACTTCCCAAATTAGTCAATAAGTATACGATTTGGGCCATGGTCAATTACTAAGCTCTTTTGCGAATTGTGCGGTGGTCTCAACGGTATGTCGAATGTTTTGCACTGTTAAAGCACTACTGATGAACCAACTTTCAAATGCAGAAGGGGGCAGGTGAATGCCCTTGTTCAGCATGAAGTGGAAGTAGCTACAAAACCGTTCCGTATCTGCTGCAGAAGCACTTGGGAAATCATGCACGGCATGGTCGCCAAAATGCACGCTCATCATACTACCGATCTGGTTTACGGTGCACGGTACCTTGTGTTGAGCAAAGGCATCTCGAATCCCCTGCGCTAAGGTTTGTGTATTGGATTCGAGTTGCGGATAAATGGTAGTTTCTTCCTCATCTAGGATGGTTAATGTGCTCAAGCCTGCAGCAACCGCTATGGGGTTACCACTTAATGTTCCTGCTTGGTAAACGGCGCCTGCTGGTGCCAAATGTTCCATGATCTCGCGCTTGCCGCCGAACGCTCCTACAGGTAATCCGCCGCCAATAACCTTACCTAAGGTGACCAAGTCGGCGTTAACCTGTAGTCGTTCTTGAACGCCACCCGGCGCCAAACGAAATCCTGTCATGACCTCGTCGAAGATCAGTAGACTCTTATTCGTATCACACAGTGCGCGCATGCCCGCAAGAAAACCGGGTGCTGGTGCTATGCAACCCATGTTGCCCGCAACGGGTTCAATGATAATGGCGGCGATTTCGTTGGCGTGTTGTTCAAATAAACGCTGCACACCTGCTAAGTCATTGTACTCTGCTAGTAAAGTGTCTTCAACAGCACTTGTAGGAATACCTGCCGCGTGTTGAATAGACAAGGTGGCCAAACCACTACCAGCTTTAACCAAGTAAGGGTCGGCGTGGCCATGATAGCAGCCTATGAATTTGATGAACTTGTTTCGCTGGGTATAACCGCGGGCAAGTCGCAATGCACTCATGCACGCTTCAGTGCCACTGCTTACCATGCGCACGGCATCCATGTTCGGAACCATCTTACAGATCTGTTCCGCCATGTCCACTTCACCACGGGTAGGCGTGCCAAATGAAAATGATCTAGCCGCCGCCTCTTGTACCGCTTTTACAACGCGCGGATCCGCATGACCTAAGATCATTGGGCCCCAAGAATTCAGGTAGTCGATGTAGTGGTTGCCGTCTACATCTTCCAGCGTGGATCCTTGCGCTGATCGAATGAACACAGGGTCTCCTCCCACACTTTTAAATGCGCGTACAGGCGAATTCACACCACCGGGTATCGACTCCTTGGCCTGCGCGAATAATTGACTGCTTGTATCTCGTTTCATTGAATAGATCCTTTGGAAAGCAACTGAGCAATGTCTTCCGCAAAGTAGGTGGCGATTAGATCTGCACCAGCGCGCTTGATACTGGTCAATGTTTCGATCATTGCATCGTGTTCATTCAGCCAACCTTTAGATGCGGCAGCTTTGATCATGGCGTACTCCCCACTTACTTGATAGGCACACACGGGAATGTCAACACTTTGCTTGACTTGATGGATGATGTCCAAGTAAGCCAACGCGGGTTTGACCATGATCAGGTCTGCGCCTTCTTGCACATCCATGATCACCTCTTTCAACGCTTCGCGGCTATTGGCTGGATCCATTTGGTAGCTCTTCTTATCGCCAAAACCAGGAGCCGAATCCAGCGCATCACGGAAGGGGCCGTAGAAGCACGAAGCATACTTCGCGCCGTAGCTTAGAATACCTGTGGAATGAAAACCATTCTCTTCAAGCACCTGGCGAATAAGACCAATACGCCCATCCATCATATCACTGGGCGCCACGAAATCAACTCCTGCTTCTGCATGGGAGAGCGCCATTTGGGCGAGCATTGCCGCGCTTTCGTCGTTAGCGATCTCTCCATCCTTAACGATACCGTCGTGCCCGTAACTAGAATAGGGGTCAAGGGCCACGTCACTCATGACGCAGAGTTCAGGAACAGCTGCTTTAATAGCGCGAATAGCCTCTTGCATGAGTCCAGTGCTTCGCAATGCTTCCACACCTTCGTTGTCCTTTCGGTCGTCAGGGCATTTGATGAAAAGCAACACGGAGCGAATGCCTAGCGCAGACAACTTACGCGCATACTCAACACTTAAGTCTAGACTACGTCGATACTGACCCGGCAAAGAACCGATCTCCTCTTGTAGATTATCGCCTTCCACAATAAAGAGCGGTGCGATCAGATCCGTAACGGCAAGGTGGGTCTCGCTCACCAGTGCGCGAACTGCCGCACTCTTTCTTAGAATTCTAGGTCGTTGTTGCATGCGTGCTCTTAATCCAATTTTTAGGTTCTTTCAGTACAGTTAGTAAGGCGTCTTCTTTGCTGCCAGCCTCTGGGTGATGGTCGTAGTCCCACCTTACCCGTGGCGGTAAACTCATCAGAATAGACTCGGTGCGTCCATTGGTTTTGATACCAAACAAGGTGCCACGGTCGTGTAACAAATTAAACTCTACGTAACGACCACGTCTGATCTCCTGCCAATAGCGTTCGGCCTCGCTGTGCGGGATAGTATGCCTGCGTTCGACAATAGGGAGGTAGCTAGGCAAGAATGCATTGCCCACGCGTTGCGCGAATTCATACCAGTCGTTCAAACTGTGGGTTGCATTGGGTCGGCAATGTTCAAAGAAGATGCCGCCAATG
>CAZPEQ010000330.1:0-3410 GCA_964585605.1 uncultured Weeksellaceae bacterium
TGCCTACCATAGCTGGTCGTGAGAGCTGGGAGCAGAATGGCCAATTCAGTTTGGACAACCTTTCAAATCAAATGTGGGTAACCGTTGAAGAGCAGGCCCTCTACATCAAAGAACTGAATGAGCGTATGAAACTGCTTCAAGACCACTTGATTCGGCAAACGCTCAAACAGCAAAAATGATCGGGTAACCTTAAAACCACATATCAGAAATGAAGACTAATTCTTGCGTTTGTCTACTATTCATCGTCGCAGTACTTAGTCCTTTTCTATTGCACGCTCAAGTAGGCATTAACGCGACAAATACACCACCACATCCAAGTGCTATTCTCGATGTAAGTTCTACAACCAAGGGTATGCTAGCACCGCGCATGACCGAAGCACAACGCTTGGCCATTATCACCCCAGCAAATGGGCTCATTGTTTATCAGACTAATGCGACCAGAGGTTATTGGTACTACGACACCAACATTCCCGGTTGGACCAACGTCTTCTCAGGTAGTGAACCCTGGACATTGAACGGAAATACGGGTACCAACCCGGCTACCCAGTTCTTAGGTACGACCAACAACCAAGATCTCGCATTCGGTGCCAACGCTGCACCTAACGCCGTGCTTACATCTAGTGGTGGGCGCTTGCAAATTGGCCCAACTGGGGCCACCGAGCGTGTGCAGATCGAGGGTGGTTTAAAGCAAACTGGCACTTCCGCCGCCAATACCCAAGGTGCTGTGCGTTGGAATGCGACCGATAATGTGCACGAAGGAAACATTGATGGCACAGTCAACGGCTGGTATCCTTTAGAAAATGTTTTCACCGAGCAAAATCCTGCGCAATATGCAGTTCAATCGGGAGCGAGTTGCTCAACACCTCCTGGAGGTTTCATAACGATCGGTTCAGGAACAAGCGTCACCCTAGGTACAGTAGAAACACCCTGGGGGACATTTTGGGAAGACAACAAGGTGCAATACCTCTGGCGCGCTGCAGACCTAGCTGCAGCTAACATTTGCCCGAACGAGGATATCACCGCTGTTGGATTCAACGGTGTGGTTACAGGTACTGCCTATCCACAGGCCGATGCCAGATTGGGTATGCTTCAGACCACCGCCTCAGATTTAGCGGTCGGTTTTGAGACAGGCACCGTTAACCTATGGAACGGTACGAACTTCTCTCCAGTGAATGGGTGGAACCAGTTCAGTTTCTCAACTCCTTTTCAATGGAATGGCTCTTCCAACCTAGTAGTGGAATACAGTTTCGACAACTGTGATTGGTTGAGTAACGAACATATTAGAGCCGATGTGAGCACCTATGCAGCCTTGTATGGCATGTTCTGCGATGCATGTGGTGGGCCAGGCGGTATCGGTAGCTGTGCTGCTACCAGTTGCCCTAATTGTCCAGGGAACCCGTGTGGATGTGATGGAACTGGTGGTAATGATTTTACGAACGCAACGATTCTGTCGAGTTGCTACAATCCTTCTTGCGGATTTTCGTTCCAGGGTGGCCAGGGCCCAGGGAACAAACGTCCTCAGATCCGTTTTTACGCTTTGACTGGTACAAATCCCCCGCCTGTACTGGTTAATAGCGAAATGATCTTCTACAACGGAGGCTTAATGGTCGGGCAAGCTGGAGCTGCTTGGGCTGGTAGTGGTGCGTTCGGAAACGTAACCAACCCCTTGCGATTTCAGGGCCCTGGAACCGTAGTTGCCCAAAATGCGGTTTGGGGCGGTGGTACGCTCTTGAACGACTACGTCTTTGACATTTATTTTGATGGAGAAGCACGCGCAGAAGACATGCCAAGAGCTGCTACTTATCAGCACTTAGCTATCGATGAGATGGTCAACTATGTAGAGAAAGAGCGTCACCTGCCTACCATAGCTGGTCGTGAAGAATGGGAGAAGAATGGGCAATTCAGCTTGGATGACCTTTCAAATCAAATGTGGGTAACCGTTGAGGAGCAAGCACTCTACATCAAAGAACTGAATGAGCGCATGAAACTTCTTCAGGAGTATTTGATCCAACAAAAACTGGAAGAGCTGAAGTGATTGCCGAGGATAAACACGCTCGAAACCGCTATTTATGCCCTGTAATATTGCTCTTTTGCGTAACTTACAGTTGCTTTGTCGGCTTTGAGAATCTTGCAAATCATAGGACTACTGCTCGTGTTCAGTGGATTCGCATTGAGCGATCCGCACGAAGAGGTGGATTTTGCCAAACACTACTTTGGTGTTGGACTAGGAACTGGGCCTCATAGTTCCTTGTTCACCTGCTTTATGGTGAAAGAATATGAAGGCAAGATCGTTGCGATCAACGGCCTTACTCCTGACCAGTTTATTCGACAGGCCGCTGCCATGATCGACTCCAAAGCAAACCCGGACAGCATTGATTATTTCCAGAAATTCCGTGTTTCCTCTTGCTTAAAAATGAAAGATCCCGACACGGGACAAGAAATTAGGCCGTGTGATCCATTCAGCAAATTATGGAAGTTACGCTTCAGCAAATATCCACTCCATCAGCGAGAGCCTGTCGACCGAGGTGATGGCTGGGCAAAAAACGAGACCAAGCCCTCCCCCGCGCAATTAGAAATACTGAGCACGTACGGCATTCAAGGAGCTACGGGCATGTGCTATGGTGATAATGCGTTCCGCCTTTTGCGTGATGTCAACGACCCCATTTGGGTGCAGTCCTACCGTAACGCGGAATAGTCAGGTATCTTGCAGTTTCATGTCAACGAACTTTTCGGCATTATTTGAACGTGTGCGTTCGGGCGAACGAGCAGGTTTGGCAAAGGCCATCACGCTCATCGAAAGTGAATTGCCTTCAGATAAGCCCTTTGCGGATGCCCTCTTGGGCAAATGTATACCCTGTAGTGAGGGCGCCATTTTTATTGGTGTCACAGGGGTGCCCGGCGTAGGGAAAAGCACCTTACTCAACGTCATGGGCATGGAACTCATTCATGCAGGTCATCGTGTTGCCGTGTTGGCTATTGACCCGAGCAGCGCGCGCACGAAAGGCAGCATCATGGGTGACAAGACACGCATGGATGAATTAAGCCAACATCCGAACGCGTTCGTGCGCCCCTCTCCTACCAGCGGAATCTTAGGAGGCGTTTCTCGAAGAACACGTGAAGCTTGTATACTGTGTGCGGCCGCTGGCTACGATCATATCTTCATTGAAACGGTTGGCGTGGGGCAAAATGAGCTGGAGATAGACCAACTAGCAGATATCACCTTGCTACTGCTACTTGCTGGTGCTGGAGATGAACTGCAGGGTATCAAGCGCGGTATCATGGAAGCCGCAGATGTGATGGCCATCAATAAAGTGGATGGAGAAAACCTGCGGACTGGTTCGCAAGCAGCTGCGCAGCTCCGCAATGCCCTTGCGCTCCTTCCTCCCCGAGATAGTGGCTCTAGGGCACAG
>CAZPEQ010000331.1:0-3406 GCA_964585605.1 uncultured Weeksellaceae bacterium
GTAATCGTTGATTTTAGGAGGCGAAGCACTAAAGCATCAGGTGGCTGTGGCCCATCTGTCGAGAATTCTCCTACTTGAAAGGTCTGCCCTTGAAATGTGTATTGGAAGGATACTCCAAGTACCTCATCGTTGTTCAGTGATTGATTTAAGCCAATAAAACCAAGTCGCCTGTTAATCGTGTACTCATTTGGACTGAGCATACGGGCACTCTCCAGCTTCTCGAAGTGCCTTGCGGCCTGCAAGCCATTTCCTTGCAACTCCGCAGTGGAGTTTATAAAGCCCCTGACGGCGGAACTGTTCTGTGCGAAATTCGCCAAGGAGTTCTGCCCATTATCAGCGAATGGCGTTCCACTCTGATCAGTAATAAACCCATTTGCGACCAACTCAGGACTCACATTACTGATGTCCTCCCCCAAATCGGTGAACGCAACCACATTCCTGTTGTCTTCAAAGTCATTTCGGGTGTTCGTTACCCAGACTTCAATTCTTGTGATATCCACCCCACTATTGACCGTAGGCAATGTGGCCATGGCCGATTCGTAATTGTCGCGGAAGAAATAGCTCAAGAAATAATACTTGTTCGCCTCGTACTCGTCTGCCTTGATATCGAAGTTATTGGTCTGGGCACCTCCTGCAACGTTAACATCTCGGCGTTGCCCTTTTTCTTGCGAGAATATGGCCGTGGCCGTTAGGCGACCGAACTTCATTTCCGTCTTGAGGCCGAACAGGCTTAAGCTACCTTGAATCAATTGCCCGTTCAACGGTAGGCTCACATTACCCGCTTCTAACTTCTGGAGAATCTCGTCTTCATCACCTTCATAATTAAGCTTGACCTGATTCTCAAAATCGAAGGTGGCTTCTGTGTTGTACGCTGTATTCAGCTTCAATTTGGTGCCGATATTACCCACCACGTTCAACTGTATGCGTTGATCAAAATCAAATGTGGTGATCTTGCGCTGGCGAACTGGAATCCTCGGATTATCCGTTCGACTCACATTAAGTCCGAAGATCAATTCCGCCGAACCTTGTGGCCTGATGTCAATGGTATTACTTCCAAAAATCGATTTGAAGATGTCACTGTCTACTTTGATTGAAGGAATTGACCGCTCTGCACCAGCAGAGGCATTGGCATTAACAACACTTGACCAATAGGTTGAGGTGGACTGTTCGATATCATAATCCAAGTAATCCTCTAAGGACATGGACATTGGGGGCCTATAATCAAACACGCCACCCACCGAATTAGAGAAAACGTATTGCCCCGTAAGCGGGTCGAAGACCACGTTATACTGAAAATTGGACGGTGTACCTAAGTCTATAAGACCCGTACTCTGTTGATTGGTGGAATAAGGATCGAAAATCGGGTAAAGCAGGTCTACTTCTGGGGAATCCACAGCCAACACCAGCTCATCGGCGATGTAGTTCGTTGCTGGGTCCGGGGTAGCCGAAGCCAAGGCGCTTAACGCGGCAAGGGCTACAAGAGACCAAGTAATGGGAATATTGATACGGGCTAGTGCCACGTTTTCTATCAGTTCAGGTTTTTCAATGTTGTCTTGATCAAGTCTTCTAGCTCAACCACTTCTCCTTTCCGATCATTCAATACTCCTTGCAGTGCTCGCTCGGCTTTGATCCGATCCATGCCTAACGAAATCAATGCTGATAACGCCTCAGATCGGAGCGTATTGTGTGACCCTTTGTTAACTGTGTCAGAACCCTTCGTATCCAGTTCCAATAATGGCTTAGCCAATTCCCCGATAACCCGCTGAGCTAGCTTCGGACCGATTCCCTTAATTGCTTTCAGTGCACCCACATCGCCACCACAAATAGCGGCCACGAGGTCGCCAGGCTTCATGGCACCTAACATACTCATGCCTATTGCGCTGCTAACCCCCTGAACACCAATCAATTTTCGAAAAAGTGCACGTTCTTCCTGCTTCGCGAACCCAAATAACTTGTGCTCAGAGGCTCCTGACCGCACGTCTACACTGACCAAGTAGTCTACGAGTAAACGGCAAGTGCCCTTAGACGGCAACTCACCGTAGGTATTGTGCGAGATATGCACCCCATAACCAACGCCATGGCATTCGATCTCAGCATAATCTGGGGCCTTCATGATCAGCTCTCCCTTGAGGCTGGTTATCATTGTGAGTAAATTCGCTTTTACAAGGTTTAGACAAAGTGTTGCTGCCACTGCGTTTGCAGCATATCTCAATTCTAACGCGTAAAGGTAGCTAAAACGCAAATCCGTCCTACCCTATTGTTGAGAAATGGATGAACAGAAAAAGCTTGTTATTCTTTCCGGCGCAGGAATCTCTGCAGAGAGCGGTTTGAAGACCTTTCGAGGGGGTGATGGTCTTTGGGAGAACCACCGCATTGAAGATGTTGCTAGCCCGAAAGGCTGGCGCAGCAATAGAGAGCTGGTACTCCACTTTTACGATGAGCGCAGGCGTCAGGTGTTGGATGCAGAGCCCAATGCAGCGCATACCGCCTTAGCAAAATTGGAAAGCCATTTTGACGTGCATATCGTCACGCAGAATATTGACGACCTGCATGAGCGTGGTGGCTCGGCCAAAGTCTTACACCTCCATGGCGAGATCCTGAAGGCTAGAAGCACCCTGAACGAATCTTATATCATTGATTTACAGGGAGATACCATTCCTATAGGCATGAAATGTCCCCAAGGCGGTCAAATGCGACCCCACATCGTTTGGTTCGGAGAACCCGTGCCCTTACTCGAAACCGCAGCACATATCGTGGGTGCGGCTGACATCTTGATCGTGGTTGGCACATCGCTGAACGTGTATCCGGCAGCCAGTTTGATCAATTTTATGCCTGAGTCTTGCGCAGTGATAGCAGTGGATCCGAATGAGATTCCCTTACCCGCCCATGTGGAACATTTGCAGGCGAAAGCCAGTGTTGGCATTCCTCTACTCGCTCAACGGCTGGTAGACGAATTGGGGGCTTAAGGCGATGCAATAACCAATCTTTCTGAGTGCACAAGCTCATCCTCAATGCGCACACTTACGAAGTACACGCCCGAATCCACATCGTGAAGAGGTATCAAGACCTTGGCCGTTAGATCGGTGACTTGTTCACTGACCACTTCCTCCCCGACCAGGTTGTGCAGCACAATTGCGGTGGCCTTATCTGACGAACTCAATGCGATGGAAACGGTGATCTTGTCTTCACCGGCAGGGTTCGGGTAGACTGAAAAATCGAGGAGCGGGCCGTTGGACTTTTTCAGGTCAGTAGAATCGGTTACAAAATCTATGTCCAACCAAGCACTGTCCGTGGGGTTATTCAAATCATACCACACGTAACGATACTTGGCCACATCCCGAATCCCATTGGGTAAATGAACAGCTAGAAAGTCTGCGTGCAATGAATCGGCTGACATAGCGATGTG
>CAZPEQ010000332.1:0-3404 GCA_964585605.1 uncultured Weeksellaceae bacterium
CCTATTGCAATGACCTCCTGCGTCAGTCGTTTTCTATTTCCCGATTTAAGTGTAAGTAGGTTATCGATCCGTATGATCAATTCTTCCATACTGAATGGTTTTTTGATGTAATCATTTCCTCCGGAATGAAACCCTTTCACCACATCTTCAGAACTATTCCTTGCTGTTAAAAACAAGATGGGCAGTGTCGGATAACGCCTACTCAATGCTTTACCTAATTGGAAGCCATCTACGTTCGGTAACATTATGTCAAGAACGCATATATCCGGTTTGAACGTTGCAGCTTCTTGCTCAACATGGGCTCCATCCGTGACCAATCTCACATCGTACCCCGTACTCTTAAGTGTGTCATGAACGATCGTAGCTAGATTTAACTCATCTTCAACATACAGGACTTTAATCTGTTCCATGGTACAAAGGCATTCGTATCTCAAAACGGCTCCCTATTCCTTCTTCACTGCTAACCACTATAGTTCCTTCATGTGCTTCTACAACACTTTTGACATAGCTTAATCCCAAACCATCTCCTTTTACATTATGGAGGTTCGGGTGTTGTACTCTAAAGAACCGATCGAATATCATGTTTTGATGCTTCGACGCTATGCCGATCCCGTTGTCTTTCACGGCAATTAAAGCTTGATCGCCCTTTGTACCCAACTCCACTAGAATGTGTCCTTCTGTCCGGCCATATTTAATAGCATTATCCACTAGGTTGACCATTACATTGCGCAAGTGGTTTATATCACCCTCCACCGTAATCTCATTTTCACCCACAAGTTGTACAGAGATACGCTTGTGTTCCAACAGCGGCCCGATCAATTCAAACACCTCTTCAAAAAGTTGGCCCAATACAATAGGTTTTTTTTCGAAGATCACGGAGTTTTGATCAATACGACTCAAGTCCATGACCATTTCAAGGGAATCAGATAGTCGAGACAGTTCTTTTCTTGCCGCCGTTAGGTACCGATCTGTTTTCCGTTGATCACTATTCACATCGAAATCTTGGATCGCCTCCAGAGCGACAGAAATGGTGGCTACTGGTGTTTTAAGCTCATGGGTCATGTTACTGATCAAACTGTTCTTCTCTTGTATCAAGGTCTGCTCCTTTACATAGTTCTGTTGCATTACCCATATCCCAACCAAAAACAAGCCAAAAAGTAATAGCGCGAATACGGATTGCGGCCAAATGCTCAGAAGCGCTTTTCGTGTAAGCACATCTTCATCTACTTCTTCCCAACTATAATTAATTCTGGATGACTTGAAGGTGGAATCCAATTCCTCTCCGCTCTCATATTGGAAAACCATGAAAGCTCCGGAATCATGCCCGTAATTAACATCGAAACTTTCTCTAGGTTTAACCTGTTCTTCCAACCTGGCCCTGATAGTTATGTTAGTAGAGGTATCCATCCAAGAACTCGATCCCTGATTAAGCTTTGCAAGCCGATCGATCTCATTCAACAGGCCTTTTAAGTCTTGGTGTTGATCACCGATAACATTCATGGCGACGTCCAAATGTGTAGATGCCGTGATCGTTTTCTTGCTACGTTCATACTCTTGACTTAGCCAAAAAGCCAAAAATCCTGCAAGGGCTAATAGCGCCACATGCATGGTCAATCGTGAACGGCGAAGATCCATGTCGTGAAGCTATATAAGATTCGATCAAGGCTTCCATGTCATTAACCGTAATTAACCTAAAGACACGTTTCATTAACCGACGAGGGGGCTTCTCCTGGTTAGTTTTGATCTTAGATAAAATCAAACGATCTAAACCATGAAACATTTGTTAATAGCAGGCTGCACGTTGTTCAGCTTAACCCTTTTCGCTCAAAATACAGAAGGTAGTATTGAATATGAGGATGTTCTCAAATTCGAGATAGAACTGCCCGAAGAGATGCAAGCATTCGCGTCGCAGATGCCAACTGAGAGTAAGACCAACATGGTGCTGAAGTTCACTGCGAAAGAAAGTCTATATAGTGCATCTGAAAAAGTCAAGGATACGAAGCCGGACTTAAATGAAAGTGGGGTACACGTGGAGCAGGTCATAGTAGGAGGTGCTGGTAGCAGTTCCAAGTACACTGATCTCGCAACAGGAGAAATGCTGAACGCAGAAGATATGATGGGCAAGAAATTCTTGGTGAGTGTTCCCAACAAAAAACGGAATTGGAAGATCTTGGACGAACAGCGTGTTGTTCTTGGGTATACCTGCATAAAAGCAGAACTGGAAGAAGACGGTCAAACCACGGTCGCTTGGTTCAGCCCAGAGATCCCAGTATCCACTGGACCCAGTGGTTATGGAGGTTTAGCAGGTGCGATCCTTGCTTTGGAAATACCTGGAGAGAACGGGAGTATGACCATTGCCGCTACTGAGGTCAACTTGGGCAAACTTGAAGAGAAGATAGAAAAGCCTAATAAGGGACAACGTGTGACCGAAGCTGAATTCGAGGCCATTATGGCACAACGCATGAAGGCTATGCAAGAATTACGCGGTGGCGAAGAAGGTGGAAATGTGATAATTAAAATGGACATGGATGGAGGAAACTGATAAGATATTATCAGCCTTCCGATCTTTTTTCTGTTTGTTCCTGCTCAGCTTCATTTGTCTTAATGTCTCTGGTCAAAAGGCCTATTCTATAACAGGCACTTTGCTGGATTCTACTCATGTTCCTGTGCCGGGTGCAACGGTGGCTGTATCAGCACTCCCTCAAAAAACCTTGGCTGGATTCTCATTCAGTGACGAGCAAGGTCGATTCGCGGTAGCGCTAGACACTGCTGGGCATTTTGAAGTGAAGGTCACCTACATCGGATATGGAACGTTCGTCAGAGAAGTCACATTATCGGAATCAGACCTTGGGGAACTTTCTCTTGGCTCGATCATATTGAGTGAAAATGTTCACCTTCTGAATGGTGTGACTGTGGAAGCTCGATTCAGACCGATCGTGATCAAGAATGACACGATCGAATATGATGCTGATTCGTTCCATGCTGGCGAAGGGGCAACCGTCGAAGACCTATTGCGAAAACTCCCTGGCATTACAGTTGAAGAAGATGGTACCGTAAAATCACAAGGGGAAGAAGTGAGGAAAGTCCTTGTAGATGGGAAAGAGTTCTTTGACAATGACCCAAAGATCGCAACACGTAATATCCCTGCAGAGGTGGTGGACAAAGTGCAGGTTTTCGACGAGCCTTCGGACTTTACTAAGTTCACCGGCATAAAAGACGGAGAAGATGAGAAAGCGATCAACTTAGCCATCAAAGAGGGCAAGAATAAAGGAACTTTCGGGGAGCTGAAGGTTGAGTATGGGGCGGAAAATCGGTATAACACCGGGGGCAGTATAAATCGATTCACCAAACGCATGCAATTTTCTGCTATCGGCAATGTGAACAACACCAGTGAGCAGTCCTTT
>CAZPEQ010000333.1:0-3399 GCA_964585605.1 uncultured Weeksellaceae bacterium
AGGCTTTGTTCAACCAAGATCTGGGAGAAGAGAATATGCTCATGACCGTGACCTTGCATGCGGCCACAGCACTGAGTACTATCGTGGTTTTCTGGAAAGAGGTAAAGGAGATCTTGGCCGGGCTGCTTCAATTCAAGGTAAACGAGCAGATGCTGTTCAGCATGAAGATCATCCTTTCCATGATACCCGCCGTGATCGTTGGCTTGACCATGGAAGATTGGATCAACGCCACCTTCTTTGGCAACTTGCTCCTAGTAGGGGCCATGCTCATTGTGACCGGTCTCCTCCTATTCGCAGCGGATCGTGCGAAAGACACCGAGCAAAAAGTGACTTTTAAGAGTGCCTTCATCATTGGCCTTTCACAGGCCATTGCCATTCTACCCGGCATTTCGCGCTCTGGGGCCACCATATCAACCTCGGTATTATTAGGCATTGACCGCACCCGTGCCGCGCGTTTTTCTTTCCTCATGGTTGTGCCTTTGATCTTAGGCAAGATGGCGAAAGACATGCTAGACGGTGCCTTCCTTGAAACGGGTGTACCCATACTCACGCTTTCTGCAGGGTTTATCGCGGCTTTCTTCACAGGTCTTCTTGCCTGTACGTGGATGATATCGCTCGTTAAGAAGGCCAAGCTGAGTTGGTTCTCTTACTACTGCTTTGCGGTAGGCGCCTTGGCCATTGTAAGCACATTTCTATGATCAATACCATCGATTTGGAGAAAGGGTCGGTGATTTTGGTTGACAAGCCCCTTGGTTGGTCATCTTTCGATGTTGTGAACAAGTTGCGCCTTTCGCTGAAAACAGCTACGGGCATAAAACGTTACAAGGTGGGTCATGCAGGCACTTTAGACCCGCTGGCTACCGGGCTTTTAGTAATCGCTTTTGGCAAGTGTACCAAGCAACTTACTGGCTTAATGGGCCAAAGCAAGGAGTATGTGGCCCACATTAAACTAGGCACTACCACGGACTCTTACGACGCAGAAACACCTGAAAAAGAGCAACTACCCACCGCCCATATCACGGAAGGTCAGGTCAAAGAAGTTCTGGCGCAGTTTCAAGGAGAACAATTGCAACGCCCACCTGTGTTCTCGGCGAAACGCATTAATGGGAAACGTGCGTATGACTTAGCGCGCAAGGGCGAGCGCCCCGTTATGCCACCGAATTTGGTGGAGATCCATGAAATTGAACTGACTGCTTTCTCCTTGCCGGAGATCCACATACGTGTTTCATGCGGAAAGGGAACCTACATCCGATCCTTGGCACACGATATCGGGCACGCACTAGGCTGTGGGGGCTACTTGGTAGGCTTAAGACGCACACGTAACGGCACCTTCTCGGTGGCTGATGCGCAAAGCCCTGCAGATTGGGTCGATCAGATCAATACCCTGCCTAAAACACTGGGAAATACAGGTTCATCGTAACGACAATTACGCGCCCTAGCGCTATTGTCTTATATTCGCGGCCCTTACCAAAAAGGCCCGTAAGCTTTACCCATGAAATTAACAAAATTCAAGTTCGAACTGCCACAAGATCTTGTGGCCATGTACCCAACGAAAGACCGTGATGGCGCCAAGCTGATGGTCTTAGACAGGGCAACTGGTGACATTGAGCACCGGATGTTCAAAGACATCTTCGATTATTTTGATGAAGGAGATGTGATGGTTGGTAATAACACGAAAGTATTCCCTGCACGCCTCTACGGCAATAAGGAAAAGACCGGAGCTAAGATCGAGGTATTCATGCTTCGCGAATTGAACCGGGAGAGCCTGCTTTGGGACGTGTTGGTAGATCCTGCACGTAAGATCCGTATCGGTAACAAACTGTACTTCGGAGAGAACGATGAATTGGTTGCAGAGGTAATAGATAACACCACCTCACGGGGACGCACGCTTCGTTTCCTCTGGGACGGAACCCATGACGAATTCAAGAAGACGCTTGCCATGTTGGGAGAAACGCCACTTCCGAAGTACATCAAGCGCGATCCTGAAGAATCAGATATAGAGCGTTATCAGACCATCTATGCATCAGAAGAGGGTGCCGTAGCAGCACCGACCGCTGGTCTGCATTTCAGCAGAGAGGTGTTGAAGCGTATGGAGTTGGTCGGTGTTGATCTGACACATGTTACGCTACACATTGGTTTGGGTACTTTCCGCCAAGTTGAAGTGGAGGACTTGACCAAGCACAAGATGGACTCTGAGCAGGCCATTATCTCTCGCGAAACGGCAGATATGGTGAACCGGGCTAAGGCGAATAAGAAAAATGTGTACGCCATTGGTACGACCACCATGCGTGCGTTGGAATCAAGTGTGAGTACAGAGAACAACTTGAACCCGTATGACGGTTGGACGAATAAGTTCATTTTCCCACCCTACGATTTCCACATTGCCAATCGCCTGATCACGAACTTTCACATGCCGCAGAGCACCTTGATCATGATGGTCAGTGCTTTTGGTGGTTATGACAATGTGATGAATGCGTATAAGGTCGCTATGAAGAAGAAGTATCGCTTCTACTCCTACGGTGATGCGATGATGATCATCTGATCTGATTGTAACACCGTTTCACAATTGGTAACGGCCCACGGAAAGTGCGCTCTAACCACTTTGCGAACGGCATTACCACTCCTAAATGAGAAACGCCCTTGTACGCCATTCTCTATTAAGAATTGGTATAACTTCATTCCCTGACTTCCGTCAGAAATAATCATGTCCCGTTGTGCGATCATAGTAGCAGGAGGCAGTGGAACGCGCATGGGTTCGGCTGTTCCCAAGCAGTTTCTCCTAATCAACGGCCTGCCAATCCTTGCGCATACCCTGCACGCCTTTCACCGAGCAGACTCAAGTATGCAGATCGTGCTCGTCCTTCCCGCAGATCAGGTATCCGCGTGGAATGCCTTGGTGAGTGAACACGGGATCAGCGTGAATCACATGGTTGTCACTGGTGGTGTGGAGCGGTCTGATTCGGTGCAAAATGGTTTAAAGGCGATCGGTGACCAAGGGGCTGTAGTAGCTGTTCACGACGGTGTCCGTCCGTTGGTAAGTGCGCAACTGATCACCCATTGTTTTACGGAGGCGCAAACCCACGGTTCTGCAATTCCAGTAACACCCATATCCAGTTCTGTTCGCGCGGTAACAGGATCGGGCAACCAAGCTGTGGACAGAAGCTCACTTCGTGCCGTACAAACACCTCAATGCTTTCAGCGAGAAATCTTGGAACAGGCATTCGCTGATAATCCCGGTGTGCAAGCCACCGATGAGGCCAGTTTGGTGGAACTGAACGGCCACGCCATTCACCTGATAGAAGGAGAAGACACGAACATCAAGATCACCACGCCACATGACTTACGCTTAGCCGGAGTCATATTAAGCGCATGAGCCAACTACCTGATATTCGCAAACTG
>CAZPEQ010000334.1:0-3390 GCA_964585605.1 uncultured Weeksellaceae bacterium
TGCGGAGTTGGTCAGAGAAAAGTACCAAGGCATACGTCCGGCACCGGGCTATCCGGCTTGCCCAGATCATACAGAGAAACCGCAACTTTTCAAATTAATGGACGTAAAAAGCCATACGGGGATCACTTTAACAGAGAACCTCGCCATGGCTCCAGCCGCTTCTGTATGCGGTTGGTATTTTGCCCACCCTCACGCTAAATACTTTGGTATTGGTAGAGTTGGGAAGGATCAGGTCGAAGACCTGTCCGCTCGGAAAGGCATGCCTTTCGAGGAAATGGAGCGGTGGTTGAGCAGTTCGCTGAATTATAGTGAGACCTAAGTACTGTTATGAACCCACTCACTCACAAAAATGGCGAAACCCACTCGCTTACTAGGAGTCCTCACCCTCCTGTTCATTTACTGTTTGGTACTTGATCTCAAGGCTCAAACCAATTTGACCGCTGAGAATGCGGACTGCTATGGTGCCGTAGTGATCACGGATTCTGTATTCGGTCCGGTATTTCCAGGACGTGGTCCCGGTCATGTGGTGGAGATCCGCGATAATGCGGATGACGACCCCATGTACTTGGAAAAAGAACACCATAGTATTTGGTACAAATTCCGTGCGCCATGGGATTGTGATATGACCTTTGACATTGTGCCGATGAACCAGAAAGATGATATTGATTTCATGCTTTTTCGGGGTGCAGTAGTTGACATTTGTCAGGAGATCTACCGCCGTTCGCATAAGCCTGTTCGCAGCAACATAGGCCGGAATGATCCTACCATTGGTTCAAGGAGTGGGTTGAGCCATACGGCTACAGAGAATTATGTGCAGAGCGGTCCAACAGACCACCCATACTCAAAAAGTGTGCAGGCTAAGAAAGGAGAACAATTTTTCCTTCTCGTAGATCAACTAACCGCACCTCGTGGACCGTACACCATCCATTTCCATTTTGGCCCACAACCTGAAAGCGAGGTCGTGGAGGATGAGGCTACGCAAAAAGTCGTGATACGAACAATAGATGCAGATACCAAGCAGGCTGTTTCGGCGACACTGGCAGTTGAAGGCGTGAAGTTGGGCGAAGTGTTGGAACTAGAAGGGAAGTCGGAGTATGAGCTATTCATAAAACCCTACCGCAGCTTGAAAGTATCAGGGGTGAAGAAGGGCTACTTGATTGCCGATCACAAAATGAAACCGGCGAATGATTCAGTCATTTTCATCGAGATTCCCATGACTGCGCTAAGAGCGGGCACGCAATTTTCAGTTACGAATATCAACTTTGTTGGAGATAAGGCGACCATTTTACGTTCGTCCTTCAAAGCAGTCAAGGAGATCGAGCTTTTCCTAAAAGAGAACGAGCTGGTGCGGGTTCAAATACAAGGACACGTTAATGGCCCTAACAGAAGAAATTCAAAAGTGCTTCAAAACTTGTCTGAGCAACGTGCAAAGGCGGTTTATGACCGTTTGGTCAAATCTGGCGTAGCTGCAGATAGAATGGAGTATACCGGTTTCGGAAATACGCAAATGATCTACAAAGAGCCCAAGTATTCTCATGAAAGTGAGGTGAATAGGCGGGTTGAGTTCAAAATACTGGAGAATAAGGGGTTTCAAGAGGAAGTGGCTGAGTCTGTCCCTTCATCACCTAAATGATCCGTTCGTCACGAGCACGTTGATACGGGCAAGGGAGTGAATATCTTCGCGTAGAAGAAATCCCTCCCGATGATGTGGAATCAAACATTTTTATCTCTGCTGGTCACATGCTTGGTTATTTCAGCCAGTGGTCAAACTACTTGGACCTTAGAACAATGTGTGGCAGAAGCAGAAAGGAACAACTTGACTATTCGCGACCAAGCCTTGCAATTAGAGATCGCCAAGCTGAATAATGAGCAAGCAAAAGGCGCATTTCTACCCACTCTTAATGGGTTTGCTACACACGGCTATAACTGGGGGCGGGTAATAGACCCCTTTACCAATACGTTCGCTACGGATCGCGTACGTACCAATAATTTGGCCTTGCAAGCCGATATGGATCTATTTCAGGGTTTTAGGAATCAACGCACCTTGGAACAAAGCAACTTAGATATAGAAGCAAGCGAAGAAGCTATTGAAGCGGCCAGGATTCAGCTACGGACGGCTGTCGTAGACAATTTTTTGAATGTCTTAGACGTCAACGAACGGCTTAAAGTTGCGCGCATTCAAGTGGGCCGAACAGACGATCAACGCCAGAACTTACAAGTACAGATCGATGCAGGCAACCGACCTCGAGTTGATTTGTTGGATCTGGATGCCCAGCGTGCACAAGAACAATTCACTGTTACCGATTTGGAGGTGCAATTGGATCGAAACAAACTAACGCTGATTCAACTGTTGCAGTTGAAAGGAGTGAGCATTGCAGATTTTGAGATTTCCGCACCCGATATAACCCAAGTGGAAGTAGCCCCTACGGACGTGCTTTTCAGTGATGTTTTGGCGGCAGCTCGTGAAAACTTTCCAGCGTATCGGCAAGCGGTTTTGAACGAGCAGAGTGCTGCCCTATCAACCAAGATCGCGGAAGCTGGTCGTTATCCTTCGCTCACGCTCAGTGGATCTTTAGGTAGTGGTTATTCTGGAAGGAACAGTGAACTCATTGGCGACCCAATAATTGGCTCGCCCACACCTATCGGCTTAACCGCTTCAGGTGAATCGGTGTTTACCGAGAACATTAGTTTTGATACAAGAACAAGGGCTTTCGGCAGTCAACTTAGCGATAACTTCAACCAATCTTTAATCTTGCGTTTGTCCGTTCCGATTTTCAACGGCTTCCGCAACAAAATAGCGATCAGTCAAGCCATTGTTCGGCAGGAGCAGGCAAAGAACCAATTGCAGAATACCGTTGATCAACTGTCTGTTGATGTGCAGAATGCACTTGCGCTACAAGCATCTTCTTACAAGCAGTTTTTAAGTGCTCAACAGAGTTACGACGCTGCGCAGGCTTCATACGATTATGCCATTAAGCGGTTGGAGCAGGGTGTTATCACAGCCCTGGATCTGAGAACTTCCAAGGCTAATCTTGATCAGGCACTGTCGCAAATGATCAACGCCAAGTATTCGGCGGTTCTCGCTAAAAAGTACCTAGACATTCTTCAAGGAAAGCCCTTAACACTTTAGTCGTGGCGAATATTTTATTGATTGAAACGGCAACGAAACTCTGCTCTGTTGGCTTAGCGGTGGATGGCGATATCAAAGCTATTCGTGAGGATACTTCAGACCGCTATTCGCACGCTGAGAAAACAAACTTCTTTATTGAAGAGGTTTGTCACGAGTCAGGTGTGCTGTTAAAAGGCATTGATGCAATAGCTGTAGGTGCAGGCCCAGGTTCATATACAGGCCTTCGCATAGGTACGAGTATAGCAAAAGGCTTGTGTTTT
>CAZPEQ010000335.1:0-3372 GCA_964585605.1 uncultured Weeksellaceae bacterium
AAGATCAGCGCGTTGATGTGCTGCTCGAGATGCTGAGTTCCAACTTCAGCAAGCCAGAGTCGATCTCAGTTGCTTTGCCACGAGGAGTTATAGAGGTGGTCGCGATGGAAGACATAGCGTACTTACAAGCAGATGCGAACACCTGTGTATTCCACCTGAACAATGACAACCACCTGCATTCTACCAGATCGTTGGGGTCCTATGCCAGATTGCTTGAGTCGCACCCTGATTTCATGCAGATCAGCAGGGAACTCATTGTGAACCTCTTGCAGATCAAACGCTATGACCATCGGAACAAGTCTCTTTCTTTAAAGAATGGCGCGACCTTATCTGCATCTCATCGCTACAGTAAATACCTGAAGCAGAAACTCAATGATCTTAATTTGCCTGGATCAGGGAAAGGCCTATTCGGGTTCATGAAGTAGCGTTCGGGGAGAGAACTTCATGGCAATAACTCCTTGAATCGGCTTCGAAACGGTTCAATATCATGCGCTGATGAAGGTCTGAATTGAAGATTTTCACGAGCGTGATTAAATTCGTCACGAACGTATTATTTGCCGAAATAAGCTTAGTGTTTCGGGGTGTTTGCGCTGGCTTGAAGAGAGCTTATAATTCAACCTGTCGACCTTGCTTAATTAACTGTTAGTCAGTCGCTTGATGGCTTAAAACTCAGCTGAGGACGCATACGTCGTATAGCCGCCAAAAGATCAACTGTTCTCCTGCTGCTCTAATTTGGTCTGGTGAAAATTCAGGCACTCTTAACACTAGTCATAGTCTTGTTTTGCACGGATCAGGTTGTGGCCCAGAGCGCACAAGAAGCGAATGAGGATTTAGTGACCTTGGCTGATTTGGAACGATCAGCAAAAAGAAGTTTCTTATTGCTCTTCAAACTTGGAAGCGGGGAAGTTGTTGCACCTGCTAACGCTATTACGCCAGGAGAATATTGGGCGCGAATTAATAAAGACGGCACACCGGTCTTTCGCGTTCGAGAGGACGAGAGTAGCATCATGCGCTACTTGAGGTTGAATGACGAATTCAAAATCATCCAACGCAGCGGCGCATTTGTTCAAATTGCACTCGATACGGAACAGACCGCTTGGGTGAAAGACGCAGATATAAGCTGGGTACAATCTGAAAACAAGCCGAAGGGTCAAACTCCTGTTAAGAATAAGATCGATCGCGCGCAATGGGAGATAGCAACGAAAGTCTACGAACGCCTAGATGCCTTGGAAACGCAATTCAACGAACGTCTTGCAAGCGCTCCCCAAAGTGCTGCGAGCGCGAAACTAGAAACTTCATTCAGGCGCCACCTTTCCAATGCGCGACAATTTTATCAGAACAATTTCAGCAATCTGCAATTCACTGACGAGGATCAGGAACCTCAGGAGCGGATCAGCGGGAATATCACCTTGAGCCGAGGTAGCTCCAAATTCACGGACACCTTCTCAGACGAATCTGAAATCACACAACAAGGCGGTGTTGGTGATATCCAAATCGGGTTGGGGTATCGAATAGATGAAAATTCAAGTGCTCGTTTTGCTTTCAGCAACAACAAGGAAGTGCTGGGTACACCATTCACCAACCGAAATGTGCAGTTCGGGTATGAAACGAAACTGTCCCGATCCACAGTTCGAACAAGCTTAAGCCACACGAAGTACACAGATGAATTGAGAGATATCAACAGTTATGGTCGCCTGGGTTTTCAAGGAAACATTACACATGAACTGAGTGGAAAAAGTGAGCTTTCCGCGGGTTACAGGCTAGTCAACAACACTTACGAACTGAATACGATTCCAGATTTTACGCAACACCTTTTCAACGCCCATGCCCGCTTGGGTGCGAAGGGTGGGAACAACGTGTTGCTTGGTGCTCGCGGTCATCTTTCTAGTAGCGACAGGAATGACCTGAATTCAACACTACTTGCTCCTGAGGTACTGATAAGAAAAAAGAAGGACGCTGTGCAAAAGGAAACAGCTTTTCGTATCGAATTATTTGATTTCCCAGATCTTCCATTACGCAATTCGAGTCGGTATAGTGTGAAGATGACCACGCAGGATCGTAGCTCTGCGGAAAAAACGAAGCGCCAGAACCTATTGCTTGCATACACAACCCAAGTGGAGAATGCTGCGTTGGATCACGTACGATTCACATGGCAAACGAGTGAGTCCAAATTAACGGAAGGATATCAAAGTCAACAGTTCGGAATCACAGCTAAGTATTTCACGGAGAACACGGATGCCAGTTATACGGACTTAACCTGGAACTTCAGCCGGGGAGAAAAACTGAAAACGGCGTTGTCCACCTTCGGTCGCTTTTGGTTTCCCGACAATGGAATCACCTATTTACTTGAAAGCAACCTGCGAGTGGGAATCCCGGCTGGCAATTTTCGGCTAGGCCCGGTCGTAAGTGTCCGAAGCCTGATGAACACCAACAGCATCACCTTTGAAGGAGATGGAAACAATTTTCGCTTAGGTGCATTCATTGAAGGAACGCAAGAGATCAGCAAGGACTTGACTCTCAACTTGAATGGAGCATACCATTACGCACAGGTTTACAGCACTGATTTTACAGTAGGTAGTGACGGTTTGATCATTCCTGGGGAAGTGCAGACACGCAATCCAACGACCTTCAGAATGTCAGCTCAGTTAAACTACCGACTCAAAGGGAACTTTGACTTGTTCGCAGCGTTCGATCACTACCGCATCGAGCGCAATTTCGCAGAAGATCAAGGTTTCGATACCGTGCAGGAGTCGAAACGCCTCTCTACGAAATTCGGAATAACCTACCGCTACAACTAAGATGAGCACATTCCAATTGCTTCGTATCTCCTTACTGACTCTGCTTCTATCAGGCGGGTTCTTCACTTCATATGCGCAGGAACTCACTTGGGAGCAGCAGGAACAATTGACGAAGTACTTTGATAACACGGGCAAGTTCTATGGTGTAAGCCAACCTGTGTTGGAAGAGGTCATGGCTGAGCACAAGGACTTCTTCGGCAACTTTGCTGATGCCTTGTCTATGGTCGATCTCTTGAATAAAGCGGCTAATGCGCAGGACGCCGACGTACTGAAAAGCATCTTCGAGGCGAAAGGAGGCGAACTCTTGAAAGACAAATTTCCTTCTTTCTCCAGTTGGTTGGGTTGGATGACTTGGGCGAAGGCTGGCATGCAATTGTTCAAGGACTTTGTCGTGGATCCTGCCATCATGAGTTCGGCGTTGGAAACCTATATGTCCAACAGAGATATTGGACTGAATCCTGCAGACGCAGTCACGACCATCAGAAGTTGGGGCTCGGTTGAGCAACAATTGTTAGCCGATTTTCGCAAACAATATGGAGATAGTTCTTTCGAGATTATCGCGCCGTCAGGATTG
>CAZPEQ010000336.1:0-3366 GCA_964585605.1 uncultured Weeksellaceae bacterium
GATCAGCAAGCAGATCAAGAACAACAAAGCTGCCGTGCTGAAGTTTGCGGGAAAGATCAGTCCACATATGACTCCTATGGGCAAGCCTACTTTTACGAGAAACTGTTTGAAGTCAACGTAGATCTCCTCGCTCCTACTCAGTACACGTGCCAAGTAAACGATCAACACAACCTTCGCCAGGTCACTGGTCTGAAAACTCTGATTGATGCCCGGGATGGTGATCCACCGCGAAGCATCATTCAAGTTCGACCCTTTCATTAAGGTGAACAACAGTAAGCCAGCGGTTACCCAGATCAACAAGCTGCTCAGCTTGGAGAAAATAGTGTAGCGTTGCTTGTGAACGATATACATAATGACACCCCCGGTTACAAGCATCAACCCGTGCTTGAACAAGAAGTACATGGTGCTCCCATCTCTCTTCACGGCTAGCGAAGAGATGGAACTGTATACTGCCAATAGGCTTACCAGCGCTAAAAACAGTGCTACGATCCAAATGGTCCTATCACCCTTTAAGTATTTCGAAAACAAGTCTTGCATACTACTTAGAGATCTCTAACCGCTTTCTTGAATGCTGCACCGCGTTCCTCGTAGTTCGCATAGTCAGGTTTGCTCATACAACCCGGACTGAACAACACGACATTACCCTGTTGCGCAACTTCACGTGCCAGAAAAACCGCTGTTCGCACATCATCCATGTGGTACGGGAAACGAAAAATGTTGCGCGCGCGATCCGTTGCGCGTGCACCATTCGGCCCAAAAAGAACAGCTGCCTTTACGTGCTTCTTCATGATATCTACGAACCAATCTTGGTTGGGCAAAGTCAACTGTGTACCTATCATCCAAACAACCGGTTTGTCTAAGGTGCTTATGGTACGCAAGGACGCATCTAAGAATGTGCTCTTAGAATCATTCAAGTAGTCCACCTTGTTGATACAACCCACCAATTCAACGGCATGTGGTCCTTCTTGCAGCCCTTCAAGAGCTTGTTTTCGCGCCTTGATCAAACGCTCCTTCAAGCCCTTCTCTAAAGAGTCTTGATCCAGCGCCCTGTTGCTTATCGAAAATTTGTCTTCCATCTTTCCTTGGGATTATAACGCGTGTACGGCGTGCTTGAATTGTAAACCACGGTCTTCATAATTCTTAAATCGATCAAAACTGGCGCAGGCCGGGGACAACAACACCACATCTCCAGATTCGCCCATTTGCGATGCAGCTTGAACGGCCTCATAAGCACCGTCTACCTCGTAGATCGCATTACAAACACTGCCGAATGCATCAACTATCGGTTGGTTATCCTTACCGATACAGATGATCATCTTCACGCGCTCCTGAACCAAATGCTTCAGCTGTTTGTAATCGTTTCCTTTGTCTGTTCCTCCTGCTATCCATACCACAGGTTTCTTCATGCTCTCCAGCGCATACCACGCCGCATTGACGTTCGTGGCTTTCGAGTCGTTCACGTATTCAATGCCATTCACGACAGCAACGTGCTCTAAGCGATGCTCTACATTCTTGAAGTCAGAAAGACTTTCACGAACGATATCATCACGTAACTCGAGTACTCGCGCCGTAAGACCAGCAGCCAGTGAATTGTAAACGTTGTGTTTTCCTTCCAATGCAAGGTTTAATATGGACATGTTCAGTTGGTTTTGGGTTGTGTTTATGTAGATGGAATTGCCATCCGAATAGCCACCCTTATCGAGCGACGTATTAATGGAGAAAGGCCAAAGGGAGCCTTTCGGTGAGTACTTAGTTATGCCCGCATTGACCGTTTCATCATCTGTACAGTAGATGAAATGATCGTCCTTTGTTTGATTTTTCATTATGCGGAATTTGCTTTCCGCGTAACGATCGAAGTCGTTGTTGTACCGATCCAAGTGGTCCGGTGTAATGTTCAGTAGCACACCTATGTGCGGTCGGAACGTGTGTATGTCGTCTAACTGAAAGCTGCTTAGCTCAATCACGTAAAAATCACAATCCTTCTCAGCTACTTGTTTGGCGAACGAGTGGCCTACGTTGCCCGCTAAACCAACATTCAGTCCGGCTTTCTTCAAGATGTGATAGGTAAGCAAGGTGGTGGTGGTCTTTCCGTTGCTACCTGTTATGCCTACGATCGTGGCGTTGGTATAGCGAAAACCAAATTCAATCTCGGACAACACCGGGATTTGTGCATGACGCACTTGCTGCATGAGTTCAATGTGTTCCGGTATACCCGGACTCTTGATCACCTCATCCGCCGAAAGAATGCGTGCCATGGTATGCACCCCTTCTTCGAATTCAATGTTGGATGTACGTAATACATCCTTGAATTCATCGCCTATGGAACCGCTATCAGAAACGAAGACATCATAGCCTTCCTTCTTGGCCAAAATGGCTGCACCTGTTCCGCTTTCCTGCGCGCCGAGTATGACCACCTTACTCATCTCAACTTGAGCATAACAATGGTTAATACAGCGAGCATGACACCTACGATCCAAAAGCGTGATACGATCTTGGATTCATGGATATTCTTTTTCTGATAGTGGTGATGAAGCGGCGCCATCAAAAAGATGCGCTTGCCCTCACCAAATTTCTTCTTGGTGTATTTGAAGTACCCCACCTGCAATACCACAGAAAGGTTTTCTGCCAAGAAGACGCCACAGAGCACCGGGATAAGTAATTCCTTGCGAACAAGAATAGCCAGTGTAGCTATAATGCCTCCCAATGCCAAGCTACCCGTATCGCCCATGAACACTTGCGCAGGAAATGCATTGTACCAGAGGAAGCCGATACACGCACCGAGCATGGCACCAACGAAAACGGAGAGTTCCCCGATGAAAGGGATGTACATGATATCCAAGTACTCCGCAAAAATGATGTTACCCGACACGTAGGTGAGGATACCCAGGGTCAGTACCATAATGGCCGACGTACCTGTGGCTAAACCATCCAAGCCATCGGTCATATTAGCCCCGTTGGAAACAGCTGTGATAATGAAGATGACGGCAAGGATGTAAATGACCCAGGTATACTTGCGTGCACCATCGCTGATCAAACCCAGAACAGATGAGTAGTTGAACTCGTTGTTTTTGACGAAAGGAATCGTCGTGTTCGGCAATTTGCGATCTAACATGTAATGCACATCACCACCATCTTCGGTGAAGGTGCTTACCATGTCTTCATCTAAAGCTGTGGCCAGTTCTTTGCTGATCTCTACCCTGGTTTGGATATCATCGTGGAAATAGACCGTTGCCCCAACGATCAACCCTAACCCAACTTGACCAACTACTTTGAATTTTCCGGCAAGCCCTTTCTTGTTCTTCTTGAAGACTTTGATGTAATCATCGATAAACCCGATTGTTCCTAACCATACGGTTGACACCAACA
>CAZPEQ010000337.1:0-3365 GCA_964585605.1 uncultured Weeksellaceae bacterium
GCCTGCGTAAGGCCCACTCAATGGTCAACAGTGCAAGCAGCACAAAGAAGATCCATTTGAGTTCGATCAGATCACTTAAAGTGGCCCTACTGGTAGAACGCGCAACAACTTCTTTCTTCTCGCCAATAGCTGTAGCAATACGGTCTACTTCATTTAAGCCTACCATCAAGCCTCCGCTGCGCTCACTCATGGCCTCGAGCAAGCCGTGATCCGCAACTAAATTGACTTGCTCTGCTAATAAGGAGCGAATGGTAAATTCTCCTTTCGCACCTAACTTCTTTCCGTTCAATTCGGTTGATGCGGTATACGAATAGCGTCCCGCAGGCAACACACCAGCATCCAACCGATACCCCTCTCCTAGCCTACTGAACGTGTACGGGGTTGTATTTCCTTCTTCATCGGTCAAGCGTAATTCTGCCTCGGGATCGTTCACCGCTTCGTAATTGTCGTTATACAATTCCGCACCAAAGGTGATGCGCTCGTTCTCGTCAAAACGCTGTTGCGTCGTAACCCGGAATTTGCTCTTGTCTTCTTTCACCGCCAAGTACTGAACGACCTTGTTGATCAACTTATCCGTCACCTCATGTGAGCCGTTCTGCACCTTATCATAGATCCTCCAACGCCAAATACCTTCTCCATGCAGTATGGCATAACGCGTCTCCTCTTCTTCTCCTAGTGATAGCAACGGGTAATCCGTTTCCACACTTCCTATGCGTTGCTTCAACAGGGTTGAAAAAGAAGCTTTGGCCGCATGTTCTCCAAAGGGAACTTGCATGGGAGGGAAACGCTTGATCGCCTGCTCCTCACCTTGCTCCATTTTAAACACCTGAAATGCGGGATCCACATGAGCTTGTACATCACTTACCGAATTGTTACCGCCCGTTACTTTGATGCCACCAGGCAGTTTTTCCAATTGTCGCAAGTCACTCTCACCGCCAACGATGTACCACATCGGCGTTTTCTTGGTCAGTGCATTTGCAAGCAGGTTCTTAGGCGTGCCTTTATGCGGCAACTGATGCAAGATGATCAAGTCAAAGTCCTCCGGCTTATGATTCTGACCGTCTTCTAGCATATTCACAACTTCGTAGTTCTCGTTACGCTTTAACGCGCTAGAGATCGCCGCGATATCAGGATGAGGCGCTTTGGCTAACACGAGCACTTTCTGTCTATCATCGAGCACCTCAATGTAAATGGCTGCTGTATTATTTCCGGTGTTCACCTCTCCATCCAACTCGTGCAAACGAACTACGTACCGGCGTATACCAGCTTCGTTCGCCTTAACTAACAAGGGTATCTCCCCTACTGCCGGATCACCTTTCAAGAATAGTTCTTTACGCACCAGCTCCTTGCCGTCTTCTGAAACCGAAACGGCCGTTCGTTTCCCATTCAAATGATCAGCCTTGAAACGTACGACCAAAGGAAATTCGTTGCCTTTGTACGTAATCCTATTGTGGTCAACATCACTCAGGATCAAATCTGTGCGAATGGTTGTATCTCCTAAAGCGATCGTATAGATAGGTACGCCCGCGGATTCTGAAGCGTAGAGTGGATCGCGCCCTCTATTGTAGATTCCGTCACTATCCAAAATGATGGCACCTAAGTTCAAGCCATCATACCGATCACGTACTTCTTGGAACAACTCACCCAGATCAGTCTGTTTGTCTCCTTGGTCCTGCTCCAATCCTTCACGTATGCGGTCGCCATAGGTGAAGGTGCGCAATTCGTACTGTTCGCTCAGCTTGTCATTCAAGCCCTCAAGGCTTTCAAACAACTTTGCTTTGACCGCTACACTATCTGCAGCACCTACAAGTGACGCACTGCCGTCATGCGCTAGAACAATGATCGGTTTTTGCACCTCTTCCTGCATATGCCGCAACAAAGGGCCGATCAGAAAGAATGCAAGCAACGCAACCGCCAGCCCCCGAGCCAGTGCCATGAACCCCACCAAGCTCTTACTCCACTCATACCGCTTACTGCTTTTCTGGTAGAGCACCCAAGCCACAACAACACCCAGTAATAGGCATAGTACGATGAACGCGGGTGGATATTCTGTAGTGAGTTCCATACACTTTGCTCAAGTGAGCATACCTCCACAAACGTGTAAAGTCTGCCCAGTGATATACGCAGACTTATCAGAAGCCAGAAAAACACATGCATTGGCAATATCCGCTGGCGTTCCTCCACGCTTTAACGGAATATTCTCACGCCACTGCTGCACGACCTTCTCATCCAATGCCGCCGTCATCTCCGTTTCAATGAACCCCGGTGCAATGGCATTACAACGGATGTTCCGCGAGCCAAGCTCCAGTGCAACACTTTTCGAAAACCCAATGATACCCGCTTTAGAAGCCGCATAGTTGGCTTGTCCTGCATTGCCTCGAACACCAACCACCGAACTCATATTGATAATGGAGCCTTTGCGTTGTTTCAACATAGTACGCATGACCGCCTTGGTCATATTGAACACGCTCTTCAAGTTAACCGAAATGACTTTGTCAAAATCCTCTTCACTCATCCGCATCATCAATTGATCACGGGTGATTCCTGCATTGTTGATCAACGCATCTAATCGGCCAAATTCTTCGACCACTTGATCCACTGCCTTTTGACTGGCCTCCAGTTCGCTGGCATTACTTTGGATCGCCCGCACTACGCCACCTTCCGTGCTCAGTTCCTCAACCAACTTCTCCGCCTGTTCGGGGCTACTTACGTAGGTAAAAACGACCGAAGCGCCTTCGGCTAGAAAGGTCTCTACGATACCCTTTCCAATGCCTCGTGTACCACCTGTTATCAAGGCCACTTTACCATCCAACTGTCCCATTTGATCTATTGTTGAAATTCAATGGCGGCAAAGATAGCCGTTAGACTAGCGTATCTAACCGCTATTAAGGCAAGTGGGTTGAACACCAAAACAGGCTGATACTCAGTTCTACGTGTTCATATGACCGAGCGGAGTAGGCCACAGTTGCCTAAATTTGCACCTATGGTGCCCAAAGTCACGGTATCTGCTGTTCACTTGTAAAACGAATGAGTTCACTTTTTAAACTGTACGCTCTCGCGTTGTTAGGTTTTTCCTATCAATTGGCGCATGGGCAGTATCTACAGGAACATTGGTGGATGCCGAACGGCCCAGTGAATGACATGGCCTATGATGCGGTTAATGATGAGTTGTATATAGGAGGAGAATTCACCTATATCGGCCCCACCCGTCCGCACCTTGCGCTTGTCGATGATGCTAATGGCACACTGATCGGCCCTGCAGCAAGGCCAAATTGGATTGTCCGATGTGGGGTTCCCGACGGTCAAGGTGGTTGGTATGTGGGTGGTTCATTCACAACCATGGATGGTATCCAACGGTCGTACTT
>CAZPEQ010000338.1:0-3364 GCA_964585605.1 uncultured Weeksellaceae bacterium
TGCGTATACGGATAAAGAACAGAAGCAGCAACAGCACGATTGGGACTTTACAGCAGGTGCATCCTACAGCCTTTCTCTTCCTTTGAGTGCGCGTAGAACAGACTTAACCACTTCTTTTTTTGAGGCCGCTTCGGGTGTTGAAATAACCCAAGACACCATTGAGTTCATTGATCGGGCGAAGGGCAGCATCACCATCCCGGCCAATATTGGGGTAGGATTCGGCGTGAAATTGGATGACAAACTAGCAGCTGCCGTTGAGTATCGAAGACAAGATTGGAGTCAATTGGAGGTAGACGTTGAAGGTTGGGAATTGCCAGCCGAATTGGGCACAAGAAGTACGTTTAGTGTTGGAGTTAGCTATGACCCCACTGGTCTAAGTGCTTTCCCAAGGCGAAAGGAATTTTTTAAGCAAACCACTTACCGGCTCGGTTTTACCTCGGAAACGGATTACCTAATCGTAAATGGCTCACAATTAACGGGTTACTCGATTAGTGGTGGAGTCTCACTGCCAGTATACGTCAATTGGGGTAAATCAGCTTTGACCATTGGCACGGTATATGGTTCTAGAGGTAGTACAGAGAATGGTGCGATACGAGAAACCACCACGGAAGTATTCGTTGGGTTCTCCATCACACCTGCCTTGAATGATCGATGGTTCAAGAAAAGAAGAATTGAATAATGAGCATGAAAAATCTGATAGCAACACTAGTATTGGTGAGTTTGAGTACCACCTTGTTTGCACAGAAGTACGGACCTACACCTGCAGATAGCCTAAAGTGCCTGGAGTCACTTAGCTTGATGCAAACCTTTGTCAAGCAGAAATCTCACGACGAGGCTTTGCCACACTGGAAAGCAGCATACACCACTTGCCCTGCTGCGAGCAAGAACATATATATATACGGGGTGCAGATCTACCGCAAGCGAATCAAGAGCGCAGCAGATGATGTAGAAAAGAAAGCACGTGTCGATTCGATGATGATGATCTACGATTCGCGTATCACACATTTTGGGCAAGAGTGTTTTGTCTTAGGCAGAAAAGGCGTTGATATGCAGCGGTACATGAAGGAAGATGTAGAAGGAGTCTACAATACCCTGAAGAAATCGGTAGATGGTTGTGAGAACAAGACGGAGGCACCGGTATTATCAGCTTACTACAAAGCGCTTTACGATGCGTTCAAGGCGGAAAAAGTCGAAAAAGAGCTCCTGTTGACCGAATACGTGCGCTTGCAGAAGATCATAGATGCCAATCTAATGAAGAACTGCGGGAAGGATGATGCGAAGAAGGACAAGCGCTGTAAGCAGTATCGTGGAGCCGGAGAGAAGGTCAACGAAGTGTTTTTCAGAGTGGCTGAATGTCCAGAGATTGAGGGGATAGTGACTAAAATGGTCGCCGAGAATCCGGGAGATGTGGAAGTATGTAAAGGTGCATTGAAAGTGCTTGACAAGAAAGGGTGTGACGAAAGCGATGTGTACCGCCAGGTTGCTGAATGTGTGCATAATGATAGCCCAACTCATGAGTCGGCTTATTCATTAGGAAAGATCTACGTCAAGCAAAAGAGCTTTAAGAAAGCTGCTGGTTTCATGGATCAAGCGGTGGAATTATGTAAGGATTGTCCGAATGCGGAGAAGTACATGGAGAAAGCAGGTCAAACTGCATCTGCAATGGGAATGATCTCGAATGTGAATGAATACGCGAATAAGTTGCTGGAGATGAATCCAAATAGTGGAGAAGCCTATGTCTTGAAAGCAGGAGTCGTTGCAGCCAAGATCGGTAAGTGTGGGGATAATAAAGAGAATTGGTGCGCGGCTTGGCGCGCTTATGATCTCTACGCTAAGGCAAAAGCAGTAGATTCAAGTGTGGCGTCTAAAGCACAGCAACGTATGGCATCATGCAGAGCCTCGTGGCCAGTGAAGAAAGACATGTTCTTTGAAGGACTTGCTGAAGGCCAAGCAATCACATGTACCTGTGTAGGTGGTTCTACCACGGCACGGGCTAAATAAGCCCAAATTGAAGGCTCTAGGGCCAATAAAAAGATCGATTCCCGCCATGCTTCTGCTGGCGGGAATCCTTGTTTCATGTCAGAATGATCTGGAGATAGCGCAGAAAGTGCCCATGCCCGAAGATGCCGCTGAACGCACCGTAGAACACGCTGAGTACTTCTATACCGATAGTGGTTTGGTAAAAAACAGACTTCGGGCAGGCTTGCTGGAAGAATTCTTTACGGATACGCAGCGAACGGAACTCTCGCTGGGAGTAGAACTGATGTTTTACCGTGCTAAAGGCGTGGAAGGCTCTGTGCTCACGGCCCAGGAAGGTTCTATACGGAACAATGGGCGTTTGATGGAAGTGCGGAAAGACGTCCGATTTGAGAACTACAAAGGTGAGGTCTTGGAAACAGAGCAATTGATCTGGTCTCAAGACAGTGATCTGGTATACACCCACTTGCCAGTAACCATCATGCGCGAACAGGATACCATTTACGGTGTTGGATTGGATGCGAACCAAGATTTTTCGCGCTACACCTTAAAGAAAATCACTGGAAAACTGTATGTTGAGCCCGATGAACAAGATCAGTAAAGCAATGGAGTTCTTGTGGCTAGCCCTTGGCATCATCCTGCTGGTCTGGGTGCTCTACGCTGTGCATCAGGGCGGGTTTGCCGAGCAAAAAACGCTGTTCCTGTTCCCGATCTTGTGCTTTGCCATGTTCTTCTTTCGCCGGTTCATGCGCAACAAGATCCAGTTAATGGAAAACCGTAAGAGCAATGAGGGTCAATAGTCCTGTTTTTGGCTTGTATCTTCGTAAGTGTCCATGAACGGCAGCGATCTGATCCTTATTCTGGCAACCATTTTTTTCTCCGCCCTTTTCTCGGGGCTTGAGATAGCATTCGTTACAGCTAACCGTTTGGCAATAGAACTTGAGCGTAAGCAAGGAACCATCACGGGTAGACTGCTAGGGGGGTTAATGAAACGACCTGCACGGGTCATTGGTACCTTGTTGGTCGGTAACAACATTGCCATGGTGTTCTATGGCATCCTTATGGCGAAGATCTTGGAGCCAGTGCTGTACGACACGGGTATGGGTGATGCGTTCGTCTTACTCTCGCAAACGGTTATTTCAACGCTGATCATTCTGGTCAGTGCTGAATTTTTGCCAAAAGCCTTATTTAGAATAGACCCCAATGGCATACTGAAGATATTCGCGGTTCCGCTGCGCATCTTCTATTTTCTCTTGTGGTTGCCCATGATGTTGATGATCAGCTTAAGTGAGCTGGTATTGAGGGCTTTCGGTATTGACTTGGTTACCGAAGAAGCTGCTTTTGGACGTGTTGATCTGGATCATTTCCTACAGCAATTCAGTTCGTC
>CAZPEQ010000339.1:0-3350 GCA_964585605.1 uncultured Weeksellaceae bacterium
TATCCATGAATCGAGCCGAAAAACGCTACTTCAAGCTTTATACGTCCCGGCACGTTTTAGGAGATCATAGCAATCACCAAACCTTGTTTGATGCGGTTTCAAAAATGAAGACCTACGATGAAAGTGCATTGCTGAAGAAGTTTGAAGGAGAAGCGTTCACCCGGCGCTTCGCCATTGCCAAGCGTCGCCTATACGATATGATCTTACGAAGTTTGGACGCCTTTCATTCAGAGAGTTCACTTGAGGCCAAACTTCGACGAAGCATGCATCAGGTAGAAATCCTGTTCAAGAAAGGTTTGTACAAAGACGCAAGTAAGATCTTGAAGAGCATTCGCCGTCAAGCCACTGGTTACGAAATGGGCACGTTGCTTATTGACGTCAAACTTTGGGAACGCAAACTAATGGAGCGCACCAATTACGCGGAGCTCAAACCAGGACAGATCCAATTAGCTGCGGAAGAAATGAGCAGCTTGCTGGAGAATATTCGTCAGGTCGGTTCTTTGTGGGAATTGAAAAGTGAGCTCTTTGAAGTGCTATACCGGAAAGGCCAAGCTAGAAATGAAGAACTACAAGAGCAACTCGATGCAATCATTGAGCACGAGGATCTCAAGGAAATGCCCGAGACCATTCAAGGGAAGTACTTGTATTACCAAACCCTTGGTGCACATGCCTTTGCTACCGGTGATCTACTCACCTGCCAGATACAACTGCAAGATCAGTTAACCCTATTGACCAATAACAAAGCCCATTTTACAGAAGAACCGCACTTGGCCTTAGCTGTTATGAGCAACCTGATTCATGTTACATTGTCGCTTGGGGAAGAAGACAAGGCGAATACTTTATTGGCGCGTTTTCGGCAATTGCCAAAAGAGATGACCCTGCACAATAGTGAAGACTTAGAATTGCGCATGTTCACGACCACAATAAGCCTTGAACTTGCCGTAACCATGCGCAACGCGCAATTCAGTGAAATGCTTAGTAAACTTCCTGACATAGAAGCATCCGTAGAGCGTTTTGACAAACGCTTCGGTACGGTGCGAAAAGCAGGGTTATTCTACTCGATCGCCTACGTACACTTTGCTACAGGTAACATGGGCGGTGCACTCAAATGGCTCAACCGGTTGTTAAGCGATGTGCGTATTGATAAAAGCGAGGACATTGTCTGTTTCGCACATTTGTTGAATTTACTGATCAATGTAAGTCAGGGTTCTACCCAGCTTTTACCTTACGTATTGCGAAGCTGTGAACGCTTCTTGAAAACGCGGAAACGGGTCTACAAGTTCGAAGGGATCTTCTTGAGAATGGTCAAGGATCTCATGAAGCTCAAAGACGACAACGGCCACGAAGTTTTGTTGAACAAATTCATTTCAGATTGTGAGACCTTGCGTAACGATCGTTTCGAAGCACCTGTATTTGAATACTTGCACCCAGAAGCATGGGCATCTTCCTTTCTCTCAGATTCAACCGTAGAGAAAATTCTAAAGGGGCAACAGGCTAAAGCAGCTTGAGGGTGCCTTAACTCTCTTTTTCCGAAGAGAACGCATCCCAACCTTGGGCCTGTAGTTCATGAACCCCACCTTGAGCATCCACCAAGTAGCTACCTGAGTTAGCATCTGTCATATGGCCTATCGGCGTGAAATGTGGTGAGCCTTTTAACTTATCAAAGTCTGCTTGGCTGATCGTGAAGAGCAACTCATAATCCTCTCCCCCGTTCATTGCGCATGTCGTTGGATCCAGGTTAAAGTCTCGGGCCGTGTTGATCACGGTAGGGTCTATCGGTAGTTTTTCTTCATAAATGCGACACCCCGTTCCTGAATTGGTGCACAAGTGCATTACTTCACTTGCCAATCCATCGCTGATATCGATCATAGAACTAGGTGTTACTCCTAAGTCTTTCAAAAAGCCGATCGCATCCTTTCGCGCTTCGGGTTTCAACTGACGTTCGAGGATATAATCTTTGCCGTCCAGATCAGGCTGCATGGTATCGTTCTCTACGAACACCCTTTTCTCACGCTCCAGGAGCTGTAAACCAACAAAAGCCCCTCCTAGGTCGCCCGAAACCATGATCAGGTCATTCTCCGCAGCGCCGCCTCGTTTGACTGCTTGATCCTTTTCGACCGTGCCGATCGCGGTTATGGAGATAACCAACCCTGACGGCGAAGCACAGGTATCGCCACCAACCAGGTCTACGCCGTAAATACGACAGGCAGTGGTTATTCCTTCAAACAACTCATCTATTGCCTCTACACTAAACCGATTGCTCAGCGCCAAGGATACCGTGATCTGCTTTGCATCACCGTTCATGGCATAGATATCAGACAGATTCACCACCACAGCTTTGTAGCCCAAATGCTTCAAGGGTGTATAAGTCAGGTCGAAATGGACACTTTCAACCAGCATATCTGTGCTCACCAGTGTATCCGTATTCTCCTGCGCCAGCACCGCACAATCATCGCCAATACCAAGCTTGGTGCTCGCTTGGGTTAATGAGATCTTCTTCTTTAAATGGTCGATCAAACCAAATTCCCCCAATTCACTCAGTTCTGTACGTTCTGCGTCGGCTAACATGTCGCAAAGGTAATTGGATGCAACGCACCCTTGTATGCCTCTGCTTAAGGGATACTATTGAAGTAACGGACGGGCTCTTCACGTACTCCCCAAATATGCAGTAACTCGGCTTCCAATCCAGAGGATCCGGGATCGCTCACCTTTTCCCAACGGAGAACTGTGCATTCGTAAGGCACAGCTACTGGATTCTCTGTAGCTGCCATAATATAATAAAGTGCTTGACGCTCACAACTTGCAGATTCGAAATCGTCCTTATCAAAAACCAATAGCCCAACACTAACGGTGAACAGGAAAACCAAGTAAAGTTTCTTCCTTCTTACCATTGAATTAAGCACAAATATGGAACCATACGAATACAGGAAAATTAAGCCAGCCATAATCAGCATTGAGGTATCGTATCGAAGGATATGTGGTCTCCAAGACCTATATCCTGCCAAAGGAAGAAGAACGAGATAAATGGCGCTCAGCACAACGATCAACAAGTGTAATCTTATGAACCCATGGTTGGCTATGTTACTTTTTCTCAGGATTATGATATTCAGCACGATCAACAACACCAGCCAGGCAGCTGGTGAAGAGATCTTAAAAAACGTGCCCATGCCTACAAGTAGGTATTCATACCGCTCTGCATACCCAACAACAACATCGTCCTGAATGGTGTTGTATGTTCCTAGGTATAGAGAATACACACACGTAACCGACGTTATGACAACTAGCCCGATAAGCCAATTACTTACTCGTTTGTGTGTTTTGCTATCCCACGGAAAAACCAGACTAGCCCC
>CAZPEQ010000340.1:0-2181 GCA_964585605.1 uncultured Weeksellaceae bacterium
ATGATCTGGGGCAGACTTACCGATCGCATGGAGATTCCAGCAGGAGGCAATATGGATCTCAGTAAATTCATTCATCCGCGGGTAGAACCGGAGATCGCTTTTCGCATCAGTGAAGACCTCGATCGAGAGGTGCCGCTTGATGAGCTAAAAGATGTTTGCGATGGCGTAGCATCGGCCTTGGAGGTCATTGATAGCCGTTACGAGAATTTCAAATTCTCCTTAGAAGATGTTGTTGCGGACAATTGTTCTTCCGCTGGTTTTGTGATCGGCAATTGGAAAAGCAATGACATTGCCTTGGACGACCTGCAAATGGAATTGGTGATCAACGGCGAAAGCCGACATAGTGGTTCTTCATCTGCCATTCTGGGAGATCCTTGGAAATCGCTTCAAGCGGCAACACGGCTTGCCGTTCAGTACAAGGAACCGATCAAGAAAGGGCATATCATTTTGGCGGGTGCGGCAACAGCTGCAGAGTTCCTTCAAGCTAACGATTCGGTGTTGGTGAATGTAGCGGAGTTGGGGTCTACAGGGTTCAACGTGAAGTGATCTTGACTATTTCAATATCCCCAAGTAAGCTTCCCATGGGCCAACTTCACCTTTGTACTGTTTAGCCATTACGCGCGATACTTGTGCAATATGTCCCAGGTCATGTACGACCCAGGCAGAAAGTAGCTCCTTCAGGTTAACCTGGCCTAGTTCTGGATGTGTTCCTTTCTCCGAGAGCTTGGTGTTATCTATTTTAAGGAGTTTAAGTGCCTTTATATTCTCGCTCCTCATCTGTTTGAACTCTTCCAATAACTCTGCTATGCTTTTTTTAGTTCCTCCTTCCATCTGTGCAAATCGATCAAACGGTATGAAGGTTTTGTCTTCTTCATTTGAAAGGATAATTCGAGCTCGTGGTATCCAATCTGTTTTTTCACCGTGGATCAGGTGGCCCACAATGTCATAAGGGCTCCAAGTACTCTCCCCTTCATTGTTCTTCGTCCAGTCTTCTGAAATTCCTTGCAATAAGGTCTCGAAGACCACAGGTGTTCGTTCCAGAATTTCAATGGCGCGTTCTATTTCAAAAGTCATTGGATAGTTCTATTCTTGATGTACAACGTTCCAAAACTAGGTACTGTACTTGGAAGAAGATACCTCGATCACGCAAACGGTTTATGTAAAAGAGTTCCCTCGTCGTACCTCACTCGGGAGGACAAGGTAGTTTGGGTGTGGGGAGTAAAAGACCTTTAGGAGATACTGCTAACGTTCGCATCCGTTAAACAATGACCTGTAGCACCTATTCCGTATCAAATAAGCCGCATCTTTACCCCATGCAGATCCTCAACGAGTTTCTGAATACAGAGCTGGGCGCGCTTGAGTTGTTGTTGTTCGTGGTTGCAGGAGTGCTTACGGGCATTATCAATACCATGGCCGGCAGTGGTTCCTTGATCACCTTGCCCATTTTCATGTTCATTTGTGGACTTCCCCCCACTGTGGCTAATGGAACCAATCGGGTAGGCGTTTTACTACAAACTATTGTTGGAGTCAGCGAGTTCCGCCGCAGGAAAGTGGCCAGCTACGAGCAGTCGCATTGGATAATCATCCCTGCATTGGTCGGCGCCGTGCTTGGGTCGTGGATCGCGGTTGATATGAGCGAGCAAGCCATGAACACGACCATTGGTGTCCTCATGGTCTTCATGTTCTTCGTCTTACTGTTTAACCCGAAACGTTGGTTGCGAGAAAGCACGGGAGATCTTGCCCGCAATAGAAGTACTCTCTCCATATTGATCTCTTTCGCGATAGGCATTTATGGTGGGTTCATACAAGCCGGATCAGGAATCTTCATCCTGGCGGCCTTGGTCTTATACAATCACTATAGCTTGAAGGCGGCCAACGGGGTGAAGCTGCTGATGGTGTTGGTCTGGACCATTCCCGTGCTACTGATCTTTATCTACAATGATCAAGTGCATTGGGGTTACGGGGTCCTCATGGCTGTTTTTCAAGCGGTAGGCACGTGGATGGGTGTTCGCTTTATGGCAAAAGCTCCGCAGGCGAATGTGTGGATCCACCGCCTGTTGATCGGTGTTGTGGGCATAGCCGCACTGAAGGTGTTGTTCGGTTAGGCGTTGTTCTCCCGAGGCCATTCTTACAGACATGTAATTTTAAATGCTGATCCGTTCAGCTGTTGATCAAGAAGTG
>CAZPEQ010000340.1:2281-3343 GCA_964585605.1 uncultured Weeksellaceae bacterium
TCTTACAGACATGTAATTTTAAATGCTGATCCGTTCAGCTGTTGATCAAGAAGTGCACGATGCATCGTAACTTCCACCTACCAATGCACAAGCTATTCACAAAACGGATCACGATGACCTGGTGCAGCCTGCTGCTCGCCTCGATACTGGTTGCACAGCAAGTCGAGGTTGCATCTCACAATCGGGAAACTCCAATTTCAGGCATTACGGGTGCGCAGGCGCTTTTCGATATCCAATTCCAATTGCCGATCGGGGCGAACATTGCGCCCAACTCCCCAAATCAATTCCACAATGGTGTTGCCTGGACGGGTACTGAATTCTGGTTCTCTAGGTGGAACTCGGATACTTTATGGACCACAGATGCAAACGGCAACCTCACGGCGATCTTCACCATTCCCAATGTGGCCGTCGTACGGTCCATAACATGGGACGGCACGCATTTGTACATGGGATCGGGCGGCTCGCAGATCTGGGTTATTGACCCGGTCACAAAAACAAGGGTGAGTACGATCGACTTGGGCCCGGGAAATGTGGGCGCTCGTATGTGCACGTACGACCCGAACGCGGATAATGGCAACGGCGGATTTTACATTGCCAATTTCGGGTCTGACATTCAGGAAGTGAATATGAGTGGCATTGTCGTGAACATCATTCCAACCACAACGCACGGTGCGATCGGTATTTATGGTGGCGCCGTAGACAACCTGACGCCAGGTGGGCCCTTTTTGTGGTTGTTCACCCAGGCCGGAAACCCGAGTAACAACTTGCTCGTGCAACTTACCCTATCAACAGGCTTGCCTACCGGTCTTGTTTACGATGTTGAACCAGATTTAAATGCACCCATGGGGCAAAGCGTAGCGGGTGATCTTTTCATTACCGACGAATTAGTTCCCGGCATGAACAGCTTAGTGGTACTCACGCAAGATGATGTTGATGGCTCTGAATTGATCGCCTATGAGCTCGCAGAACCTGTTAATTCCATTGAAGAGAATGCCCTGGTCGAATTGCAGTTGTTGCCCAACCCAGCTACTGATATCTTACATGTTCAAGTCAATGATATGC
>CAZPEQ010000341.1:0-3321 GCA_964585605.1 uncultured Weeksellaceae bacterium
ATGCATGCAAGCGAACCAATCAAGTATTTAACCCTGAAGTTCATGGATACAATGGTGAGTTGGATTACCTCCATGGAGTGGAACCTTCTGGTAAGATAGGTTCAGCCGAGCCCCTTGTTTTTCAATGCTCGAAATGTGAGGAAATGAAACAGTCCATCGCCGTTTCGCTCATTTATTCGATTCCGGATGAAGAAATGGATGGCGATGTTGAATTGGCGCAAAGGCCCCAAGACTTTTTTACAACCTTCAGCCTGTATGGTAGGTGCATGACATGCGAATATGTGTCAATGGTAACGGATTACGAGTGTGCGTAGATGAGTGTACCTTAAAATATTTCCAGCGCGTGTCGAGATGGTCACCTCACCTATTGATACGGTGTTTATTGAAATGTGTGAACTATTTGCCGCGTTTGAAGAGTGATGCATCTGACGTTGCAAATCGGATGCACCTGTGAACTTCGCTCACCTTGGTGCATACCTACATTTGATACGTTAGCTACAACTTTACTTTAGATTAATATGGCACACAAGAAAAAAGGGCATCTCACAACCTGGATTGAGCGGCACAAACATTTACGCAAAATCGGGAAACGATTCTTTTGGAGCAGAGAGCGTCTGGAAGAAAGGAATGAGATAAATCAGCAAGTGGAACTTGATTCCTCAGAATCAAACTCGCAGCATGAATTACGGGTAACGCTCGGTGGTCAGGAAAAACAAGTCGAGATAGCAGGTAACTTCGATTACTTTAACTCGCACGTTGGCATCAAGGACAAGAACTACAGAAACATAGCAAAAGATAGATTGAATGCAGAGGACTACAACTGGTTGATAGAGCGTATTGGGAAAGCGGTCGAACAATCGGAAAGGCTTGCGACAGAATTTATTCTGAAGGAGGAGGATGTTGAACTACTGTATTCGGTGGAATTTGAACACTATCATACTAGGCTCGACATATTAAGCTACGGACTTAACAATGTGGACGCTAACGATCCTGTATGTGAATTTGATATTGGATTTTGCGCCCAGGATGAACAGGGTCAAGTAATCTTCATGTATGACACACGCGGATCTTGTTCGTTGCGATACAAACTATTCCAGAATGGAGACTTACAACTGGTCAAAATCGATTGATATAGAACTTTAGCCAACTCCTACTGCAGCAAGTCTTAGCTTAGCGAGACTCGCCTCACTGCACTATCGCGCCAGATACTTGGTATGTTGTGCGTGATTAAAGTAAAACGTATAGAGATATGGGAACATGGGGAGTATTGAATTTTGAGAATGATGGAGCGGCTGATTTCGTTCATGAAGTGATAGAAAACGGGAAAGGCACCATTAAGACTTCGATCGAGGCCATTGTCAATAGCGGCACTGGTGATGACAACCCAGAGGCTCCTGAATGCGAAGAAGCGTTGGCCGCTATAGAATTTATTGCGGCTGCTAAAGGGAATCCATCAAGTGATTGTGCTCCTGAAGTGTTGGACTGGATCAAATCAAACGACGTGCTGAATTTTAGAAGTGGATTGTTTCGAAAAAAAGTGGATATCGAAGACCTGGCGCGTACGGCCATTGATCGGATCAGTACTGACTCGGAGATGAAAGAACTGTGGGAGGATAGTGACGAGTACGATGAATGGCAAAAGGTGGTTTTAGACTTGAAGGAGCGGATAAAGTAATGTCGATAACAGCTTTTTCCCGGAACGACTGAAGCGCGATACTGAAGAGCAGAATGGTTGCGACTCCCAATGACCTGGTTTCGAAGAATTTGACTCGACACGGGGCATACGCTCGTTAGATTACCAACCATCCGCGATATACAAGAATGGCAAAACCCGTATTCGTATTATTTCTGCTTATATCATGCGTAACCGTATACGCACAAGGTAAAAGGACGATTTCTTTACTTGGTTCTTTTCAAGCAACTGACCAGCAAGCATTGGCTATTGGGTACGAATCTCAGTTTAACACGGTTTGGCCGAAGCTGAATTTTGACAGCCAAACGCAAGCTGCGTTGCGAGGGTATTGGTTTTTAGCTGATTTTGACGATGGGAACATTTTTGGGATACGAAGCACAATTTACTGGTCAATTGAACATGTAGGGCTAGGTGTTAGCTCAAGGATACTCTTCCAAAATCAGCTGAATCGATTAGATGTTGGGCCAGCTGTAAAAATTGGATATAAGTTTATCTGGCTTGAATATTCCTGGGACTTTCTGTCGGATAATAACGTTTTCAAGGATGAAGATTTACCGGTCATAGGTTTCAAAAATCAAGAACATAACGTGAACCTTACGCTGTCAATTCCAATTGTTAAACGGAAAGAATAGCGTCCGTCCGGCCATATTGATGGAGCCCTCAGAACGGAAGTGGGTTGCCTGATCGGCTGTGGGAACGGTGATGCGCGAGCAGGGCGTTCGAGAATTAGGCAGTAGATGGTGAACCTAGCGCCCACCACCCTTCGTAATGCAGGCGTATTTCCTCTTGCAACATCTCTCGAAGAGGATGTTAAGAAAACAAACGTATAGCCTATCCCACTAACTTTGGTCGCCCCTATTAGCCATGACCATCACACGGCCCCGTAAAAAGAAACGCCTCAAGCAGATTATCCTGCTGCCAGTACTGTTGCTGTTGATCGTATTTACAGCAGTGGTTACGGTGGTTTACATGAACCAGGACGAGATCGTAAAAAGCCAGATTGAAGCCCTTAATGAGAGCCATGCAGGCTTGATCTCGATCGCCGACACCCATTTGGCGCCTTTCAAGAATTTCCCGTACATATCCTTGAAGGTAGATAGTGTGAAGATCATGGAAACCAAGGCCAAAGACGCAGCGGTGATCTTAGACGTCGCCGATATCTACATGGGGTTCCAGCTGTGGGACATTATCGGCGGGAATTTCGATATCCAATCGCTGGTCGTGGATGATGGTTTCTTCAACCTCGTTTTCCACGAAGACGGTACCACCAATATTCAAAATGCCTTGGCTGCGCCGGATGATGTGGAAGAGTCTGAGCCGTTGAATATTCACCTGAAGAAGATAAAACTGAACAACCTGGATATTCACAAGCTGAATGAAAGCAGCCATACGGATATTGAGACCTACGTATACACAGGCGAAGGCGGATTCAAGACCGGGGGTGGACTGATCAACGCTCATATAGATGCAGATTTCCAGCTCAATGTGATTCAGGATGGCGACACAACCTACATCAACCACAAGGAGATGGAGGTACATACCGACCTCACCTACAACGAAAACAACGGCATGCTCACCTTCGAGCCATCCAAAGTACGTCTCGAACATAGCGATTTCGATGTGGTGGG
>CAZPEQ010000342.1:0-3318 GCA_964585605.1 uncultured Weeksellaceae bacterium
TGTTGCCTGCGCCGTCCACTACTAGGATGTCTTGCCAGTTATGGATATCGTTGGATCTTCTGATGATGAACTGTTCGTTATTCAGTTCAGTGGCCGTGCTCCATTTTAGATCCACCTTGTTAAGCGAAGAGTTAGCTACAGCATCAAAGGAAATGAGCTCAATGGGTAAGGGACTGAATACGTTGATGAATACCGTGTCAAAATCAGTGAAGCCAAGTGGCCCGGTGATGCGATAGATGATGGTGTCAAGACCCAGGTATTCGTTGGCCGGCGCATAAATAATGCTTGTACCCATGATGGTGACAGTACCTCCTTGTGTTGAACCTGCAACGATCGTTGTGGTCAATGCATCGTTCTGCGGGTGCGTGTCATTGTCTTGCACGTTAAATGTGGTTGTGTTGTTTTTAACCACGTTTTCCATGTCTTCAACGGCGGTTAGGTCGCAACCATTCGAGGTGTTGTCATAGGGTAGATTACCAGGAGCGGTGTAAAGACCTGCTGGTGTAGTGATCAATCCGGTAGCAGGATCTACGGTTGGCGCGCCTGTACCGGGAATGTTATCATGATCGGAATCGGTATGTCCAGCCTCTCGTGTATCTGGACAATTGTCATCATCGGCGTCTAAATCCAGGTAGTCGACGAAGCCGGTGCCATCGGTATTGTTAAGTGTGTAGGAAGGTATTCCATTGTCAACAGCGGATTCAAGACCGTCAGAATAACCATTCTGCCCAAAGCTGACCGTTGCAGCGTCCAACATACCATCGTTGTTGTTATCTGCTCCGTTATGACCTGCTTCATCGAGATCATAGATACCGTCGTTGTCTGAATCTAAATCAAATTGATCGGGAACATTGTCGTTGTCAAAATCGCAATCAACAATCGGTATCGCAGCAACCCCAACAAATTTATTCGAGGTTCCGGAGGAAATGGAGTAGGAGAGTTCAACAATAGGGTCACTCTCATAGCCAATGAACTTGACCACGCCCCATGCCTCACCGGCGCCTCCGTCATGGTCTACAAATCGTATTCCTCCTGCGAACGGAGCACCTTCTTTTTTTGTCAGGCGTGCCGTAAAGTTGGCATCTGAGCTCGCTTCTAATGCAATGGCCCCGTGGTGATCATCATTGGAGTGATGACTTAACACGAAATCGACGTTGGTCAAAATTGTTCCGCTAGCTAGTTCAATCGTAAAATCTCCGATTTCGGTTGCGGCGTTGATAGATCCGAAACTCAAGTCCACGCTGCCAACGGGATCCGTAAATAGCAAAGCGTAATTCGAACCATTCTCTAAGCATCGGTAACTCATAGGGCCTGCATCAACAACGGTTATACCAGTAACATCGAAGCTGGTGCGGAAAGTGCTGGCCGATATGGTTTGCCCACTTACAACATCGTAGGTAAGTTCATTTGTACTGGTAGAAATACACTCAATTGCGTCTAGTATTCCATCATTGTCGTCATCTAGATCCAAGCTTGCATCAATGCCGTCACTGTCATCGTCGGCGCAGAGTTCCGCATCGCTGACATCGGTATCGGTGATGATCAGTGTTTGCTCCATGGTTAATGAGGATGAGCCGGGCGTAAAATTCGGTAAGCGAGATGGTACCACCGACCTGCTGACGATAACCGGAGTTGTACCATCACGCGTGAATTGTACGCGCGCGGTATAAGCTCTATCAGGACCATCTTTCAGCCCAAAGTGCAGCCACGGCGTTGTTTGCGCTCCGTGACCTGCGCCACCAGCTCCGATCTCTCTGATCCCAGAGATAACGTTACCATCGCAATCTAGCAGTTGCACGCTAGCATTCGTGGCTTCGCGCGAAATACCCCCACCTAAATCTACTCGCGCAATTATGCGCAGGTAACTGTTACCGTGTGCAGCAGCCTCTTCTGTAGCACTGCCTATGTAATCGTTTTGCCAAAGTTGATTCCTTGCGTTGTGCTTGTTTACATAGAGATCCATATCCCCATCATTATCGTAGTCAACGAACGTACACCCTTCACCATTTCCTCCTACGTTGATGCCAAAGTTTGTCGAGGAACCCGGTATCCATGTTGGGCCCGGTTGGCGGAATAGAAAGTTACCCGGGCCAGTGCTTTCATTCAAATAGAGCATGCTGGTTCCACTGTTCCGAGTCAGGAAAATATCCAGATCGCCGTCGTTATCTATATCTGCCAAGGCCGATCCGTCAAAGTCTGTGCTCGTTTCATTTGCGTTATTCTCGCGCTTGACGACATTGGCACGGTGTGTGAAAACCAATGAATTCATACCGGTATGCTCGTAGATCATCACGCGGTTCCCGTCCGTACTTCCTCCGGTCCAGAGCATGTCAAAATCTCCATCGTTATCAAAATCGCCGACAATGATTCCGCCTTTGTCTGCATTATCTCCTTCCTCATTGAAACTGGTTAATGGCGTGTAGGACCCATCGCCATCGTTTATGAAAATATCGTACTGGTTCCTGTCTTGCCCGGTTACCGTATTGTTATTCCGTCGTCGTGCAACAATGTCTACATAGCCATCATTATTCAGGTCAACAGAGGTAGCGTAATCTCCGTCATCAGAGCCTCCTTCAGGAAGGCCAAGGCCACCGGATCCTGTATTGGCCGCGCCTACTGCGTTTATCGTGACCTGAGTGAAGGTTGGTGTTGGCGTAGCGCCATCATTTTCCATGAGGTCTATACCGAAGGAGTCGTTCTCCACGAAGTAATCCAGATCTCCGTCATTGTCGAAGTCAATCCAACCAAGACCCTCGGTGTTCATCCCATTGGTCATGCTGGTGAAATTAGAATGGAGTGTGAATGACGCTCCGGCGTTGTTAATCAGCAATTTTAGTCTATTGTGGGTGTTCACCAAAAGATCAGGATAGCCATCACTATTGCAATCGCCCCATGCCGCCGAACGCTCTGTTCTGGAGTTGCTTTTCAGCCCTGGCGCCACTGCATTCGTGACATCAGTATAAACCCCGTTATCATTACGTAATAAGAAACTACGTCGCGCACCGTTGTTGTCATTGGTGTTTACGATCAGATCCAGATCTCCGTCTAAATCGTAATCAGCGAATGCCATACCCCCATCTTTAGCATAAGGGATATCCGCGGCGTCGCTGCCAATACCAGCCACGTTGGTGAAATTGATCTGGGCAATACAGGGTATAGCCACTAGCAACACTAGTAAGCTTACTTTTCTCTCTCCCATTGTTGAAGTCGGGGTTAACCAGCCGTGCATACGAATAAGTAGGGTAATTGTTTCGGCTGTTGGATAGAACTACTAGTATCCTTCGTTAGGTAACATGCGTATTACTTTCTTTACCTACC
>CAZPEQ010000343.1:0-3289 GCA_964585605.1 uncultured Weeksellaceae bacterium
AAGGAACGAAATACGGGAGTGACTTTCCAGGACATTGCGGTGAAAGGAGGGTTTATTGTTAGCGGGAACGGAACCTTAAGCGCTTTGGATATTGACGCACTTTCTGCGCGTGCTGGCAAGGGAAATATTTCAGGGAACCTCAAACTGCACGGAAGCAAAAAAGCACAATTGGAAGGCTCAGTTCGCAGTACGGTAGACCTGAGTGATCTTTTTCATTTTGCCCAGCAAGACGAAGAAGTAGAGGGAAAGCTGAACTTAAACAGTACGTTCAAAGGCACCTTGAATTTGGCTGATGGATTCAGCGTTGAAGACCTCCGGAAACTCAGCATTACAGGCAACGCCGAATTAGGCAGTGCCGCCTTCCAACTAGATGGTATGCGCCACGGGTTTGAGAACATGAATGCAAGCCTGGTATTGGAAGGGACCAATGCAACGGTTAAGAATATGCAAGCCACGCTCATCAATGATCCGATCAGGTTGCAAGGGAAGCTAAATGGACTGGTCAACTACCTGCTCTTTGAGAATGAGACTTTGGAGATCGTGGCTCGGGTTGAAGCCGAACATTTGGATCTGGCTAAGGCCATTTCCACAAACACTGACGCCAATACAGAAGAAGCGGAACGCGAACTTTCCTTCCCGAAGAATATCAACGCACGCATTGAACTCACCCTACACGAACTGGAATACGCCAGTTTTCACGCTGACGCTATTCGCGGAAATGTCTCCTTAAAAAAGGGGGTATTATTGGCGAAGCCCATCTCGTTCAACACGGCTGAAGGAGCGATCAACGGATCTATTCATTTGAATACGAACTCGAAAACGGCTTACCCGCTAACCGTGCATGCCAATCTGCAGGACATCAACGTACAAGAGCTTTTCAAGCAGTTCGACGAATTCGGGCAGGACTTCATTACCAGCGAACACTTAAAAGGAACAGCCCATGCTAGCGTTGATCTACGTGCTCCACTTACGCGTAAAATGAAGCTCGATAAAGCCGCCTTGAAAAGCGACCTGGAATTGACGATCACCGATGGGGAATTGATCGCACACCAGCCGATGATCCAAATCGCCGATTTCGTACGCGACAATGCCATTTATTCTACCTTCATTCAAGCCGACGAACTGGAGAAAAAACTAAAGCATATTCGTTTTGAAGAGTTGACCAACACGATCCGTATTGAAAACGGCAAGGTCATAATTCCGAACATGGAAGTTCAAAGCACGGCTATGAACTTAACCGTATCCGGGGTACACGGATTTGACGATCACGTTGACCATCATGTCAATTTCAGACTGGCCGAACTTTTGACCAAACGCAACAAAGACGAAGAATTCGGCCCGGTCATAGACGATGGCACAGGCAGCCGAATTTTCTTGCGCATGCACGGCCCACTTGCTGACCTACAGATCAGCAACGACAAAGAAAAATTGGCCGCATTCCGTAAGAATCGCCGCCAAGAAAGGAACCAAGAGTTGAAAGACATTCTTACGGGAAAAGGTCCAAAGGAAAAGACAACAACTAAAAAAGATGGCCCCATTTTCAATGTAGAGTTTGGTGAGGAAATGGACGGCAAGCCCAAGAAGAAAAAGAAGGGGCTCTCTAAATTCTTGCCCAAGGAAAACGAGAAAGACGAGAAAGCGGTGACCTTTACCATCGATCAGTAAGTTTTCCAACCCTCACGTAACGAAACCCATTACATAAACTGGGTTCGATACCAGAAAAGGGCGATCTTCACGCCGCAATGGATCTTTATTCTCAGAAACAACGCTGGAAGTTCATTCTAGCGATCATTGCTGCAGTGATCGTACTGGTATCGCTCTGGTACAGTAGCGATATTGTTTCTGCTATTCGTGCTGATGAGCGCAAGAAGGTAGAATTGTGGGCCGAGGCCGTGCAAAGCCGGGCCACGTTAGTGAACAAAACCACTTCCCTATTCCAACGGCTGCGTGATGAAGAGCGCAAGAAGGTAGAATTGTGGGCGGAGGCCATGGTGCGCTTGGTCAGCGATGACAACAGCATTACCCCATTCTATTTGAAGATCGCGGCTAACAACACCACCGTTCCTGTTGTGATCACGGATGAATCCGGCGAGGTCAAGTTCAAGCGGAATTTGGAAGACTTCATCGCAGATAATGATTCCCTCCTGCGAGCAGAAGTGCGGGTCATGGCTGAGATGCATGACAGCATACCCATTACCGTGTATCAAAACGAAAAGCAGTACCTCTATTACAAAGACTCCAAGATCATTACCGATCTAGAAGAAACCATGGAAAGTGTCGTTCAATCGTTCATTTCAGAAACGGTCATGAACACAGCATCCGTACCGGTGATCTTTACCGATAGTACCCGGTCTAATGTGATCGAGCTGGGAGATGTTGACGAAGAATCTGTAGACACCCCTGAAAAACTAAAAGCGCGCATTGCGCAAATGGAAGCCGAGAATCAACCGCTAGAAGTTGAACTTGGTGAAGGACACAGGAGCTTTATCTTTTACGAGGAATCACCCGTGATCAAACAACTCGCTTATTTCCCGTACGTGCAACTGGTGATCATTGGCCTGTTCCTCTTATTCAGTTACCTCCTCTTCAGCATGTTCCGAAGAGCAGAGCAGAACCAAGTATGGGTGGGTATGGCAAAAGAGACCGCACATCAACTGGGCACTCCACTAAGTTCCTTGATGGCCTGGATAGAATTGCTCAGAAGTAAAGGCGTTGAACAAGACACCTTGAACGAAATGAGCAAGGACACGGATCGGCTGGAAGTGATCACGGAACGCTTCAGTAAGATCGGCTCGACTCCTGCGCTGCAGCCCGAAAAACTATACCACACCTTGCGCGCAACAGTGCTTTATCTACGACCACGCATGCCGCAGTCGGCCAAGATAGAAGTACATAAACCCAAGGAAGAAAACTTAACCGCGCCTATGAACCGGGCTTTGTTCAGTTGGGTGATCGAGAATTTGATACGCAACGCGATCGATGCCATGGAAGGTGCAGGGGAAGTGAATATTCGCATCATAACCGAAGGAAACAACATTTACGTTGACGTAGAAGATGATGGAAAAGGTATTCCGACGGCGCAACACTTACGTGTTTTCCAGCCTGGTTTTACAACCAAAAAACGGGGCTGGGGACTTGGCCTTTCCTTGACCAAACGGATTATCGAGAATTACCACGGTGGCCGCATCGTTGTGAAGCGATCTGTTCCTGGAGAAGGCACCACTTTCCGCATTACCTTGTCGAAGCAGAAGTAATGGCGGGAATCTATTTCCACATTCCTTTTTGCCGC
>CAZPEQ010000344.1:0-3279 GCA_964585605.1 uncultured Weeksellaceae bacterium
CGATACAGTATTTCCTTTCAATCTCGATTAGGGCGAGATCCTTGGTTAACACCCAACACAGACAATGTGCTAAAGGAGTTGCCAAAAAAAGGAATCAAACGTTTGATCATTCTTTGCCCCTCTTTTGTGAGTGACTGCTTAGAAACCTTAGAAGAAATAAATGAGGAAGGACGAGAGACCTTTGAAGAGGCAGGTGGAGATGAGCTCATATACGTACCTTGCCTGAACTTGCGCGAAGAGTGGATCGATACGGTTTGTGAACTTCTGCGCAGCGAAGCAACAACTGCAAGTGCATGACCCATCTGTACCTGAAGATGGCACACATCGTATTCGTTGTCACCTGGTTCAGTGGCCTGTTCTACCTATGCCGTTTGTACGTCTATCAGCGAGAAGCAAGTGAAAAAGAATCGCCAGAGAAGGAGATCTTATTGGCGCAATTCCAGATCATGTGCAAACGCTTGCTCTATGGAATCACCTGGCCTTCAGCCATACTTACCCTGATTCTTGGTATTGGACTCATCTACAGTTTGAACGGAGTGCCGAACTGGTTGCTGATCAAGCTAGGCTTTGTGCTGATCTTGTATGCCTACCACTTTTCACTGCAATACATCTTTCATTTGCATTCCCACTCTACTTTCAATTATTCGAGCGTAAAACTGCGCCTTTGGAATGAAGTTCCAACACTATTACTCGTAGCCATTGTAAGTTTGGCTGTTGTAAAACAGGATTTGAGCTGGGCATATGGCATCGTCGGTTTAGTGGCGCTCACCGTTTTGCTATATGGAGGAATACGGGTCTACAAACTTCTGCGCAAGCAAGAATAAAGCCTTGACACTGATTCCGTAGTCGTTGAACGTATGCCTCGATTGATGAACCATAGGTTGAGTACGTAAATACCCATAAGATGAAAAAAATACTTGCCATAGGAGGCAGCAATAGTCGAAATTCCATCAATCGAAAATTTGCTATTTATGTCGCCAACCAACTTGAAGGGGTTGAGGTGTTCGTCGTGGACTTGAACGATTATGTATTACCCCTTTACAGCCCTGATCTGGAGGCTGAGTCTGGAATACCTGAAAATGCCACAGCTTTTGATCAACTGCTGACCTCTGCTGATGGGATCGTGTTATCCATGGCGGAACACAATGGCTCACATGCCGCCGCGTTCAAGAATCTTTGGGATTGGGTATCCCGAATAGACATGAAACTATGGAAGAACAAACCCATGCTGTTAATGGCAACTTCACCAGGTAGGCGTGGTGGAGCAGGCGTACTCAAGATAACGAAAGAGCTCATCCCACATTTTGGCGGGAACGTAGTTGCTGATTTCTCCTTGCCTTCTTTTTCACACAACTTTCAGGAGGGTAAGCTGATAAACGAAGACCTAAGTGCAGAACTCGCGGTGCAGATCTCACGCTTTCAAGCAGTTATTCAGTAAGGTCTCAGCTAATAGCTAGTTGTCCTTCTTATCTTGACCTCGTGTCCATACCATTCATACCAAGTGGGCCTGCATTTTGATTTGATAAAACTGCGTGCGAAAAAATACTTGACATCCATCACGAGCCTCTTTTTGCTAGTTCTTGGTCAGGAGAAGGTCTTTGGTCAGGAATTGAACATCGGCGGTGGCATTGCGGTAAAAGCTGAAATCACCTTTGGCAATCAGGATCAATGGTTGCGAGCCGGTATACTGGCCTTTGGCGTAGCTAATTATGGTGATGCGTCTGTAGAAAGTGGCGCAAGTTTTTTTGGGCAGTTAGCGAGAAAACGGCACACCAAACGAGCATCCGGGTTCGGATACGGGTATGAAGCATTTGCTTTAGCAGGTATTGGCAAGAACACAGATCTGCTCGGGTCTTCCATTTCCAACCAAACCAACGAGGTGCTCTTTAATCCATCCGGGAAAGGTGGTTTCAAAGGCCTCGGTTTCGGTTTTGAGAAAGAAACCTTGCCGGGTGTGCTCCGCGGTTATAGCACCCGCAGAGGAGCCCTCCTGATGCGTTTCAGCAATGCCAACCACAGCATTCAACTAGCCTTCTACAACGACTTCCGGTTCGGCAATTTTATCCGTGGGCAAAGCACCGATTATGCGGCGACCGGCAGCTTGAAAATCGGCTTCAGTCGGTATCAGGATCCTCAAACCGCTTACAAATTGGGCGTCGCTCTGGAGCTATTCACACCTGAACCTGATCATTCTAGATCCCCCGAGAACCCAATCAATTCAGATGACGGACGAAAAAATGTGTGGTTCGTGCTACCACCGTTCAAAGAGCTCTTTTACGCCAACCTGTATAGCTATGGCACCTACCAAGATGGGTATCGATCGCTATCGGGAAAACTCGGACTCAATAGTCAAAAACTGGGTGCGTTCGTGCAGAACACCCTGCACGATGGACTGGGATTAAATCCACGTTTTCCGTGGAACGTTCGTGCATCGGATAAACTGTTCTTGCAATTGTCAGGATCACTCTTTGAGCAAGTGACGGATGAAAACTAGGACGACATGCATATGGATGATCGCGGTGTTACTGAGCGGGTGCAATGCATACAACACGTTCTATAGTGCGACTTATGTTGACCAAGTGCCCAGTGCCAAAATCGAGCGCTTAGACTTAAGCGCGCCTCGCGCAACTTCAGATATTGACTTTAACGCGCTGCGCGATCTGCGCATGTTGAACCTGTCAGGGCAAACGTCTTTGAATCTGGATAGTGTTCTTTCGGCGTTACCTCAGCCTCATAAATTACGTGTGCTCATTCTGGACAGTTTACAGTTGCAGCAACTTCCTCCTGCTGTTTCACGGTTCACCCATCTAGCACAACTTTCCTTGAATTACAACCCGGGTCTAGATCTACCAGCAAGCTTCTCGCAACTTGCCGCCTTGCCGCTTCATTTTTTGAACCTACAACACAACCAACTCCGCGCCGTACCAGTGGAGATCTCCGCAGTGAAAACCCTTCGAGATGTGAACCTCAGTCACAATACCCTACTTCCTACCGCCGACCTTTCCCCTCTTGCGCAACTACCTGATCTGCATTCCTTATGGATCCAGCACAACGAATTAAGCCAATTGCCTCAAAACTTAGGCAGCTTGGTACAACTCCAAAAGCTCTACCTAGAACACAATCAACTCACGCAATTGCCAGAAGAACTCATTCAACTTGAAAAGCTGATGGTGCTTCATGCGGGACACAACACATTCACGAAACTGCCTCCCGTACTGACCAGAATGCCTTTCCTCTTTTTGTTGCATATGGCCAACTGCGAGATCGCTACGATCCCTG
>CAZPEQ010000345.1:0-2097 GCA_964585605.1 uncultured Weeksellaceae bacterium
GTTGAAACAACCTTTTCCGTAATGCGTGGTATGCATTTTTATTAGGCAGATCCAGGGCACTTTGTAATTCCTTTTTCGGCAGTTCTGCTCGGACTAATTCGTGAAAAAGTGCCAGGTCCTTACGCCCTTCCTTTCTCCTATTACGCTGGATGAATTGCTGAAATTCCGCACGTTCCTTCCTATCCAGCGAGGCAATCATAGTACTTAAGTCGTCCATATACAAAGTACGTTTCTGTGTATAAAAATAATGTGAATTAAGATTAAAATACTCGAATAGTCACTTTTTCACAAGTACGTTTTCCGCATATTCAGGTTTTACAGCTCTACTTAACTCCAATAGGTTTACCCCGTCATCCTGCTCCTACGCAGAAAACTGAACGTCATGAAAAATTTCATTCAAAAGAACTGGATAACGGCCTTGGGCTTGGGTCTCATTTTTACCGCCTTTCTCTACTTCCTGAAACTGGCACTTCAAAACGATTGGCTTCCTGTAGAAGTGCGCATAGCCCTCTCTTTCTTGGCAGGTATTAACGGTTTGTTCGCAGGCCATGCGCAATACAACAAAGGCAAGAAAGTTTTAGGAGAGGTCTTGGCCGGATGTGGAACCGCAATCTTATATGCCACTATTGGCTACTTGAGTTTTTCCAATGGCGTGAATTGGAGCGCCAACGCATTGCTCATTTCCATGACAGCTATCAGTACAACCATTTCGGCCATAGCTGTTAGGCAGAACATGCGTATCCTATTCCTCATATCGCTTTGCGGCGGAATGCTAGCGCCGTTCGTGATACGAGCAACCGAATTTTTGGATGTACCCCTATTCATTTACCTCTTGGTACTGAACATATCCGCGTTGTATGCAAGCATTGCGAAGGGCTGGGTAGAGATGAAGACGATCAGTTTTGGCCTTTCGCTTTGCTTGTATGCGGTATACTACTCCTTGTTCGATCCTGAGCAATGGGTTCGTCCGTTCCTTTACGTTTCATGTCTATTTACTGTATATGCCGTTGGTTTCCTCTTCTCTTCTTGGAAACGGCAGTCTGGGTATAACGGTATTGACCTCTACTTGGGGTTGGTAAATGGCCTCAACTTTATTTTCTGGAGCAATTTCATCTTCAACGAATTCTCCTTGCCTCATGCAATTCCCTTGTTGATCGTTGGTGTGCTGTTCTTGGCCATTTCAGTATTCATCTTTTTCAATTCAAAACGGCAAGTGAGCATGGCATTGGGTGCCTATTCCATCTTGGGTGTGGTGGTACTTGGTGTAGCCGGAAGTGAATTTGGCATGCTCTTTCAGGAAGGTGGGTTCAACTATTCCATAACCGCCGGTATTTGGTTAGTGATCGTAGGCTTGGTCTATTACGCAGGTCGTGCGTTGAAAGAACGCGTGATCACCTATGTTTCCATGGCAGCGCATTTGCTCTTGATGTTATTCTGGTACAATGTGGCTTGGGATGTTGAATGGGTGACCATACTTGGCATACCCTACATCCCTTTCCTGAATTTTGGCGCTTTAATCTGGATAGGCTTGGCATTTCTTGGCTTCTCCTTTTCCAAATACATCGAGCGTGATCCCATTCACTCCTTGATCCTGTTGAACCGAGATGCCGCGCAACTCGTGGCGTTGATCAGCCATATTTTGATCGGTGGTCTGCTAACCATCCAGATCTTGAACCTGTGGGAAGCATACAGTTTGCCATCCTCTATCCTAGGGCTTGCCATGAGTGTGTGTTGGTTCATCTATGCGCTCATTTTATTCTTGTGGGGCGCCAGTTCACGTCAGCGCTTCTTCAAGTGGCTTGGTAGCTTCGTGTTATTCGTATCCACAACAAAAGTGTTCTTCTGGGATCTGGAGCGCAACTCATCGATCGAACAGATCATTTTCCTACTGGTAATTGGCGGCATTACTTTGTTGATCGGCAGGGTGAACAAACGCCATGCAACACCAGAGTCTTTGAACGCGGCGAAGGAGGAAGAATCAAGTGAGATGCGATCAAGTACGGAATAAGTACCTTGCTTCCTGAGCAAACCCATGAGCTTAGATACAATTACGTTGATAGGGTACTGCAACATGAATTTCGATGTGCCGATCCAGAA
>CAZPEQ010000345.1:2197-3270 GCA_964585605.1 uncultured Weeksellaceae bacterium
CAGAAAAGAGATGATACGTATTGTGCTGTTCCTGGTCACACTATTCCCGTTTGTTGGATTCGCTCAACGTGTCGATTCAACCTTGTATCTGGAGAACGAATATGGTGTGGACTTTTATGTGGACACTTTGGAGGATGGGTTTCTGCTACTTGTTATGTCGTATGACAAGGAATCTGAACAAGCTATACGCGAATGGACCGATGAATTGGCTGTTCAACTAAAGACGGATACCGTTGTCTTCAAGTCCGGCTATGTGGCAGTGCAAGCTTCCTGCTGCGTTGTATTTCATGAAAAGCGTAAAAAAGGATTGTTTCGATCAAGATCATATGGCAACAGGAAATCAGATAAAGCCCTTCGTAAGTTTGAGCGAAATTTTAAAGGCAATTCTGCTGTAAACTTCACATGGGTTCCCTATGACGAGTACCGGGCACTAGTTGAGTCATTGTCCCCCAGTCAGTGCAATGTACCATATCTGTATGTCATTCGAAAAGGGGGCTTTGTTTCCTATGAGTTGAGCGGCAAATACAGTGCTTCAAAAATGGAAAAATTGCTTGATGAGCTTTATCCGAATTAAAACTGCGTGCGTAATTATCATGGGAATACTTGTTCAGTTTTCAACACTTCAATGGGCTTAGACACTATTGAACTGGTCGTAAGGATCGAAACCGAATTCGATGTTCAGATACTGGATGCCGAGGCAGAACGCATGGTCACGATACAGGATATTGCTGATGGGATTGCTGCAAAGAAAGCCGCGCGCGTTGGCCAGCCCAACCTACAGGTTCAAGAACAGATCAGGGACGAACTGCGCAAGCTGTTCCCTGAGCAATCTGCGTTTTCCATTCACGATGAACTCGGCGAGGTTATTCCTGATGGCCAATTGCAAAGCACTTGGTCGAAACTCGCCGAACGTACAGGACTTCGTTTTCCAACGCTTCGCGCGTTAGATCTGCAGAATGCACCTCGAACACGAATAGGCATTGGACGTTTTCAATTGCGAAAAGCCAAGGAACCGATCTCCCGTTCAACAGTAGCTGAGTTGGTCGATTTTGTTGTCTCGTTGAATTACCGAA
>CAZPEQ010000346.1:0-3266 GCA_964585605.1 uncultured Weeksellaceae bacterium
ATCTCTGAAACTTCTTGCGGGCCAAAAGACAACAGGATCCAATCTACATGCGTGCGAATAAAGGCCACATTGGTCAGGTTTTGTTCAATGGCCGTTTTTGCACCTCGCCAAATGCGTGCACCTTTTATATCTACACCGATGTAATTGCGTTCCGGACGAATAACCGCCTGCCCCGTTGTGTATTCTCCCTTACCACAACCCAATTCCAACACCAAAGGCGCATCGCGTTCAAAATAGTCGCTGTTCCATTTCCCTTTGTACTTAAAACCTGCATCCAGCTCGGCACGAGTAGGTTGAATGACATTATCAAATGTCAGGATCTCCCTGAATTTTACCAGCTTCGCTCCGCCCATGAGCCGCGAAAGTAGTGCACCTCAACCAGGTTCTTTCCCGAAAGCACCTTGATGTCTGCGTGAGATGAGACCACGAGAATACCGAACTTAGCACGGTGCTGAATGGTAAGCGCATATTGGTAGCTCCACTCAACTGGGGGCTTGGGCATGCAACGCGTTGTATACCAATAATTGATGCCTTGCTGAAGCAGCAGGCAATACCTGTACTCGGGGTTGACGGAGCAGCCGGACAATTGCTTCAACTGCGTTATCCTGACCTAGCGTGTATATCGATTCCCGGATACGAAGTATCCTATGGTAAAGGCACTTCCCAAGTGTGGGCCATGGCCAAACAAATGCCTGCGCTCTTGGCTTCCATCGAAAAAGAGCACCGTTTGTTGCAACAGCTCATTCCCCAATTTCAATTGGATGCGGTGATCAGCGACCAACGATTTGGGCTACATGCCCAAGAAGTGCCGAGTGTGATTATTACCCATCAAGTCCACCCACTGACCCCTGTAGGACAAACCCTATTGCGCAAGCAGAATTATGCCTGGCTAAACAAGTTTGATCAGGTGTGGATCGCGGATGATCGTGAACAGAACTTGGCGGGAGAATTGAGTCTTTCAACCTCCGACAAGGCTACTGCACTGGAAACTGAACCACTTTGGATCGGACCCTTAAGTCGGTTCCGAGCAAATACACCTTCAGGAAGCACCCGTTACCGAATCGTTGCGCTGGTATCCGGCCCAGCACCGCACCGTGAGCTGCTTATCAAAAAGTTGACTGAGCAAATGAAGGAGATCCCCGGACAACATTTGCTCCTGACCGGAATCGCAAATCCAACCCACACACAGCACGCGAATGTCACAACCTGCGGGCACTTAGCAGATGCAGAATTGGTGCCGCACATGTTGGGCTGTGAACTACCGGTAACGCGCAGCGGATATACCAGCATTATGGACCTTCACGTATTGGGCAAACCTGCTTTACTGATTCCTACACCGGGCCAACCAGAACAGGAATACCTAGCGCAACAACACGGTGCAAACGGCCATTTTATTACGCAAAGCCAAGAAGAATTGGCGCTTGCTAGCGTCCTCGGCCAGACTTTGCCCGTGCAGCCCCTCTCTCCAATTAAGCCAAACCAAGGCGTGGTACGTGCTTTGCAGGTGTTAAGTCAACACCGGAGATCCTGAACGAAACTTTACCTTTAGCGCCGCATGCGAAACTTACTATTCTTGCTGTTAACCCTTCCTCATTTGCTGATGGCTCAGCAATTGGAAGACCAAATTGAAGCGTTGGATGATCAAATCAGCAACGCACAGCAGCAGATCGAGACATTGGACACCCAGCGGGGTGAGCTACGGCTAACGTTGTTGCTGCGTGACCTGCAAGCAGCTGGCTTACCTGAACATACAGGTGAATTAGCAACGCATCCGGCTCATGTGCTTGCTTGGAATGAAACGCATGAACAACCCAGTTGGGTGGCGCACATTGTTGACGTGGATATCCGAAATGGGAACTTGGCGCGAGTAGATACCTTTCTACCTGATCCCCAAATCCCAACAGGAACTTCAACGACACCTGATTATTGGTTCAGCGGTTACGACCGAGGGCACATGGTGCCTAGCGCTGACATGCGCTGGAATTACAATGCCATGAAGGCAACCTATTACTATTCCAATGTAGCTCCCCAACACCCCGACCTGAATCGAGGTGCCTGGGCCGAAATGGAAGACTGGATCCGTAGATACGTGAATTTTAGTGGGAACCGTGTTTTTGTGGTCACTGGTCCCGTGCTGCGCGAAGGCCTGCCTACCATGAAGAATGAAGGTCGAGAAAATGAGGTGAGCATTCCTGAGCAGTACTATAAGATCGTCGTGGATTTGGACAGTGAACAACAAAAAGGTGTGGCATTCCTGATGCCGAATGCCTTGTGTGACAAACCTGTAAGTCATTACGCCACTACCATAGATGAAATTGAGCAATTGACGGGGTTGAATTTTTACCCCCAGTTAAATGAAGCGCAGGAAGAAGCAGTCGAATCAATCTATAACACCACCGACTGGGTTGTTGACGGCGATCCAAACTTTGGTCAATCCGAGCCGCTTAGACCACCCTTGCCAAAGGGTATTTTCAACACGGTGCAAGCTAAATACCACGTTGGAAATGAGATCACGGTTTGCGGTAAGGTGGTAAGCACGAGGCATAATACGAAGGGTACAGCCCTGTATCTGAATTTCGACAAGCGTTATCCACATCAGGACTTCTATGCCACCATTTGGGGCTACAACGGACCAAATTTCAGTTATGACCCGGAAACCTACTTGGTGAATAAGGTTGCATGTGTTACCGGCAAAGTCACTATGTATCAGAAAGTTGCGCGAATCAGCGTCAATAACGAGAGTGAAGTGGAGTTATTCAACACCTTATCGAAGTAGTCATATTTTGAGAGCTGCCGAAATGAGCCGTATTTTTAGGCAATATGACGCGGGCTATGAGATCAATACCAACCACCATCCTTTTCCTTTTTCTGTTCATTTGGAGTGCGTGCACAAACGAACAGGTCGTTGAACAAACGAATACGCCGGTTGCAACAACCACCGAGCAGACACCAACCCTTTTCACTTCTTTGGACCCCGATAAGACAGGGATCACATTCGCGAATAATGTTGCGGAAACCGCCCAGCAGAACTACTACCTCTACGAGTACATGTACAATGGTGGCGGAGTAGCTGTTGGTGATATCAATAACGACGACCTACCTGATATCTACTTAACGGGAAACCTCATTGAAGACAAGCTCTACTTAAATAAGGGCAACATGGTCTTTGAAGACATCAGCGCCAAGGCAATAGCGAGTGGACAAGATGGGTGGCACACTGGTGTTACCATGGCAGATGTGAATAATGATGGCTTCGTGGACATCTA
>CAZPEQ010000347.1:0-3246 GCA_964585605.1 uncultured Weeksellaceae bacterium
GGAGTCTATGAGCAATAGAAACATGAAAACGAGGTTATATACGACACTATTTGCGTCTGTCATGGTATGCTTGACATTCGCGCAAAGTGACGTTCCTTTTGATAAGCAACACTTTAATGATAAGGATGCATTGAAAGGAGCATTGTCAGAACTCAAGTCAGGCAATAAACTGTTTGATAAGGGAGGTTTTTATTACGCAAGTGCGCTGCCTCATTTCGAAAAAGCAAATGCTTTTAACCCTGATAATGCTGAGTTGAATTTAAAGATCGGATTGTGTCACTTGAACGGGGCATATCAGTATAAGTCGTTGGTGTATTTTCAAAAGGCGAATGACCTTATCCCTGATATTCCGCGTATAAACTACCTGATCGGCGTTGCCCATCAGTTGAACGCTAATTGGGATGAGGCTATTGAAGCATTCAACACCCACTTAAAGTTAACCAAGAGAGCTCCAGACGAGAATACCTTCTATAATAACGGAGAAAAAAGGATAGTAGAATGTAAGAGCGGCAAAGCCTTGCAGAACTCACCCATCCAAAATAGGGTAGAAGTACTTTCAACAAGCGTGAATTCAAGTAGCGCAGAGTACGGTATTGTTATTTCGCCTGACGCCGAAGAGATGTACTACACATCGCGAAGGGAGGGTACTACGGGAGGCCAAATGGACGAATCAACGAATGATTACTTCGAAGATATTTACCACAGTAAGAAGGTGAATGGCGAATGGCAAGCACCTGAGGTGGTAGCTGCCCCCGTTAATTCTAACAGTAACGACGCAACGATAGGTCTGTTCAACGACGGAAGTACATTGCTTATGTATCGGGATAATGGCGGTACCGGAGACATTCTAGAGTCAGTCAATGAAGGAGGGGTTTGGAGTACGCCGAAGTCCATTGGAGACAACATCAATACGGAACACCATGAGTCCAGCGCTTGGTTCAGCTTTGACAAGAAGTTCTTGTTCTTCGTGAGTGATCGACCTGATATGACCACTGGTGGTCTGGATATTTTCAGAAGTCGTTGGAACGAAAGTGATAAGACTTGGGGCCCCCCTGAGAATTTGGGCCGTAAGGTGAACTCGCAGTATGACGAGGATGGTATCTACGTACACCCTGATGGAAAGACGATCTATTTTTCAAGCGAAGGGCATAATTCTATGGGAGGGTTTGATATTTTCTCTACCGAGTTAGTGGAAGGCGAGTGGACCGAGCCAACGAATTTAGGCTGGCCGATCAACTCTCCAGGTGATGATGTTTACTTTGTTGTTACAGCCGATGGTTCTAAAGGTTACTTCAGTTCGGTAAGGCCAGACGGGTTTGGTAAGGACGACCTCTACGTAGCACATATTGGAGCGAATTCTTTAGATACATCTGCTACCGCTATGGATGGTGAAGACGTTGCTTTGGGGCCACTTGACAAGAAGAGCACAATCCTAATGAAAGGGACAATTGAAGATAGCGAAAACGGTGAGCCGGTTGAAGCGAAAATCGAGTTGTTCGATATAGAAACAGGGAAGACCATTGCTTTATTCAAATCGAAAGCTGCAGATGGATCGTACGTATTCGCCGTGCCAGCCAACAGTGCCTATGGCGTGAACATCTTTGCGGATGATTACTTATTCCACTCTGAGAACATTGAGTTGCCCACTGATGGTGCATATACGGAGCATGCCCATGATATCGACCTGCAAGGCCTGCGGATCGGCAATGGCATTGTATTGAACAATGTGTTCTTTGATCATGACAAAGCTGAATTGACCGATCGTTCGGTAGGCGAACTTCAGAAGATCCTTGCACTAATGGAGCAGAACCCAACATTGGTCTTGGAGCTTTCGGGCCATACCGACAGTAATGGAGCCAGTTCGTACAACGAGAACTTATCTCAGCGCCGGGCAAAGACGTGCAAAGAATGGTTGGTGAAGTGGGAGGTAAGTGCAGATCGACTTGTTGCTAAAGGATATGGCGAGTCAGTTCCTGCAGCGAACAATGCAACCGAAGAAGGGCGTGCGAAGAACCGCAGAACAGAATTGAAAATACTAGGCAAGTAACTTAGTTAGTTACGCGCAACACTTGCATGCGATCACCAGCTTGCAAGTGAATGAGATAAGCCCCTTTTGCAAAAGGTCTCAGGTCTAAATTGATCTGGCCTGCAGAGGGGCTTTTTCTGTTTTCAATGATTCTACCGTAGGTATCATAAACGGTGTAGCTCACTTCGCGATCAGCAAGCTCATCTACAATGGTGTACATACCATCTACGCCAGTTGAAAGGACAGAAAAGATCGGGTCTAGTTCTTCAATACCCGTAGCGCCTACTAGGCAAAAAGTTGTGGATTCGCTGGATCCGAAATCCCCCCCAGTAGCGAATGTGCCAAGTTGCGTGGTAGACACATTGTATGATCCTTGGCCAAAGCCGCAACAAATGCCATCACCGAAAGAGTCCACGATCTCGAATGTGAAACAACCATCGGCCACGCATACGCTGTCCGTTACCACGCTGCCCGAAGGAGTCCCATCATAAGGGCCTCCACTTCCAATCACCTGCTGGTTGCCATCCATAATATTCCAAGAGGTTTCCTGCGGGTAATCATCAACGGTAATATTGACGTAGATAACATGCGGGTTCACCTGTACATTAATGTTGTCGGCAAACAAAGTAGACCCATTGATGTTGGACATGGTCAAGCTTACTTGGTACGTTCCGGAAGCCGGATATAAGACCTTAGGACTTTGTAAGTTGCTACTAGCGGGCAACCCGCCAGGGAAAGACCAAGACCAGCTTGCAGATGCGCCTAAGGAGTTGTCAACGAACCGGATGCTATCTCCTTCGCAGATCATATCCCCATCCCAGCTGAACGCAACTACCGGAGGGTTGCTCGTTGCGGTGTACAGCGGACTCTCCCAAATGCCACGACCAAAAGTCGCTGCGCGTAGTTTGTTGGTCGCGTAGTTTATTTCCAACTCCATGACCAAGGTGTTAGGCATGCCATCACTGTACGGTTGCCAACCACTTAAAGTATTGTCTGTATAGAAAACACCAACATCAGTGCCCACATAAATACCACCGTTACTTCCTGTTTGCGTAACAACGCAGTTCACCGGGGCGTTGGGCAAGTTGGCTGAGATATTGGCCCATGAAGTACCACCGTCAATCGACTTGTATACTTTTTCTCCAGCGTCAAAGCCTCCTAATGATACGTACACGATATTCTCATCGTTAGCGTCCACCGAAATATAGGTGCGGGTCAGG
>CAZPEQ010000348.1:0-3246 GCA_964585605.1 uncultured Weeksellaceae bacterium
GTTCTTCATGGTAGTCCGTAACCGGAACACCTGCTACCACGCCTATGCTTGAACGGTCGGGGGTAAGCTGTTCGTAAACGTAAAAAGCAGGCTGTTCTTCTCGTTCCAATATCTCTTCGTCGCAGAATTCATTGAAGCGTTCGCGCACTTTCTTGAAACGGGTATCCAGTTCTGAGCGCAGCAGTTTGGCTGTTCCATCAGGATGGATGATGTGTAAAAAAGTGAACGGGTTCTCGTCTAACTTCCTCCGCAACTGTGCGGGAGTGTATGAGACGTAGCTGCGCGAGGCTACTAAATGCACCTTGTCTTTGGCTGGTCGCCATGCCCGAAAGGGTTTGATAGCCATACCCAGAAGAGTCGTTTATACCGCTGCGTTTTCGTACAAGGCAGATACGTTCTCCGCCAGTTCTACACCAATACGATCTTGTGCCTCCAGCGTAGCAGCTCCAATATGCGGTGTCAAGGAAATATGAGCATGAGCCAGCAAGTCCTGCCGAGGAGTAGGTTCGTTGGTGAATACATCCAAGGCCGCGGCTTTAACCTTTCCGCTGTTCAGGGCTTCCAATAAAGCGTCTTCATCTACACTTCCTCCGCGAGCTGCATTCACTATGAACACGCCATCTCTGGCTTTGGCCAGCTCAGCAGTGCCAAGCACAGGGGAACCATCTTCTTGCGCCGGAACGTGTAGCGAAATGGCGTCACTTTTTTGTAGTAGTTCGTCTAAGGAAATTAGGGGTATCTCAACCGATACCGATTGCCCATTCAAGGTCAGGTTCAGTTTTCTTGAACCGATCTCCCTGTCCACAGCTACCACGTGCATGCCACATCCAAGCGCGTAGCGTGCGGTCCATTGTCCAATACGTCCGAACCCGATTACTCCTAGGGTCTTGCCTCTGAGTTCAGAGCCCTTACCGTAGGCCTTCTTCAATACTTTGAAATCGGCAGCGCCGTCTTCTGGCATTTTGCGGTTGCTGTCGTGCAAAGAGCGCATGATCGTAAATAGCTGGCCCATCACCATCTCCGCCACGGAAATAGATGAAGAGGCAGGCGTGTTGAACACCTTGATCCCTTTAGACCGGGCATAAGCCACGTCAATATTATCCATGCCCACGCCACCACGACCGATCCCACGCAAGCCCGGGCATGCATCAATCAAGTCTTGGCGGACTTTGGTTGCGCTTCGAACGAGGAGCACTCCAATGTTATTGGTATTGATATGGTCTATCAATTGATCTTGCGGCACGTTATCCGTTGATATGCTGAATCCAGCTGCTTCAAGCGCACTCACCCCACTACTGGAGATACCGTCGTTTGCTAATACTTTTCCTTTCATCCTTTACGTTGGGCAAAATCGTTCATGACATCCACTAATACTTGCACACTGCTCAATGGCAGCGCGTTGTACATACTTGCTCGGTAACCACCCACGGAACGGTGCCCTTTCAGGCCATTGATGTTAGCGGCTTTCCACGCAGCGTCAAATTCTTCGCCGAGTTTCTCATCTGTTAAAACGAATGTTGCGTTCATATTAGAACGATCTTCTGCAGCCGTTGTACCGGTGAATAGGGGAGATGCATCGATCGTACCGTACAACAATTCCGCCTTGTCGTTATTGATCCGCTCCATGGCTTCAACGCCGCCAATGCTTTTGACCCATTCCAACATTAACATGCTCACGTAGATCGGAAATACGGGAGGGGTGTTGAACATGCTGTCCTTTTTTAGGTGCGTGTTCAAATCCAGCATGGAAGGTAGATCCCTTCCTGTCGTACCTAATTTGTTCGGATCAACGATGTACAAAGTGGTTCCTGCTGGGCCCAAGTTCTTCTGTGCACCAGCATAGATCAAGTCAAAATCCGCAACGTTGATCTGCCTGCTGAATATATCCGAACTCATATCGCAAATCAAAGGGCGATCACTTTTCGGGAAGGCTTTGAACTGTGTTCCTGTAATGGTGTTGTTTGAAGTGAAATGCAAATAATCTGCACCAGCAGGTACATCGTACTCTTTTGGAATGTAGCTAAAGTTCTTGTCTTCAGAACTACCCACCACTGAAATAGGCCCTAGTCTTTTGGCTTCTTTGATAGCTTTGCTGCTCCATGTACCCGTATTGAGGTAGGCGGCACTTCCTTCCGCTTTCATGAAGTTCAGCGCCGAGATGTAAAAGCCCAGTGATGCACCACCGCCCAGAAATAAGACCTCGTAATGATCGGGTGCGCCAAGCGCTTCCTTAACAAGTCTTCTCGCGTTTTCCATGACCTCCACAAAGGCAGGACTTCGGTGACTCATTTCTAGGATCGATAGCCCGGTGCCGTTATAATCCAATACCGCTTGGGAAGCCTTTTCAAAAACCGTTTGGGGTAGGATACAGGGACCTGCACTGTAATTGTGGACCTTGGTTGCTTCAGCAATGCTCATGTATAGCGTGTTTGAGTGTGCAAATATCCGTAGAATGGTGCATTGAGCGCGTTATGGCGTGGTTAAGTATGAACAGTTTTCCCATATAAAAAGCGACCGTTGTTCAAACAACGGTCGCTTTTATAGAAGGCTATAGCGCGCCTAGCGCATATCGTTCTCCTCAACACCCGGATAACGGTCTTTGGGGAAAAGGAAAGTACTGTCGTCAATGGACATATTCGCTTTAAAGCTGGTTATGGTGTAGGTAACCTCATTACCGTCTTTGTAAAGGATCTTGATTGAACTGACCTCCAGCTTGGCCTTGTCAACGGTGAGCACAACGGTATGATAAGGCTTTTCTCCTGCTTTAAGGGGAAACAGCTTGATCACCTCATGCGTTGCTCCTCCTATTTCCTTCTCTTCAACGAATTGGCTTTTAAAGCCTTTCTCATAGATGGTCAATAGCTTACTTGGATCCAATTCTTCCGCTCCTAGCTCGCTTGGGTCTGAAATGTTCACCTCATTACTCTCCGGTGAATAAGTCCAAACCGTTTCCCCATTACAGAAAATGGTAAAATCATCGCTGGTTAATTTGAACTGTTTTCCTTTGGCCTGGATCGTTCCTTTCTGCGTGATGTCCAAGCCATCAGCCTCGCTTTGCAGGCGATTGGTGTACGAAGCGGTGAATGTTTTAAAGGTTTTGCTCTTGGCGATCAACTTATCGAGCACCGCGCGGCTTCGCGCATCGTCTTGCATATCCTCGGTAGAAGGAGAGAAGGCGGTAAGTGTGAGTAAGGCGGTAAATGCGATTGCGATGTACTTGCTCATGGTGACAAAATTACGTCTAGA
>CAZPEQ010000349.1:0-3242 GCA_964585605.1 uncultured Weeksellaceae bacterium
GGATCATTTATTCGGATGACATAATCGGTGATGACCGTTCATTTACCAGCTTCAGCAATCAGAGTGATACAACTGACCGCAAAGATCCCTACTTACGTCTGAACCTCTAACAACTGGGTAAGAACAACCACATTGTATCTTAGAGAATTCAACATTGATCTGATTTACTATGGACAAATTCCTTATCTATTTCGCGGTGATCATGCTCTGCTCCTGCGTCTCACATGAGAAGGAGGTCGTTGAAGATGATGGCCTTGTTGAGTTACCTATCGAGCTAGTTCAGGGATATGGTCCGTTTACTGCTGGGTTTAGATTGATCAGCTGGAAGGAACATGCCCCTGACAGTGATTGGGCTAAAACTCGAGTCGATGTAGCTGGGATTCCCCAGGATTGGGAAAGCCCAGTAGTACAACAAATCTGGTTTGATGCCCATCAGTTTGCCTATCAAAATTACAAGCAAGGCAACATAAATGATACAGTCTTCAGTCGATTGAAGGAGTCTTGGAGCATAGACGTGGAAAGGGAAATTCTGTCGGAAGTTCCAATTCGTTGCTTCACCCACATCGTAATGGCAAAAGATGCGGAAGGAGGTGTTATGTACAAAATCGACACCAATACCGACGAGGACTTTTCCGATGAAGCAACAAACCAAGCGATGATAATAGATGAGGAAAAAGTAGATTCCTTAAGTCGGTTCGCACACACCGTTTCGGCCGAGACGTTCATCCATGGAAAACTCAAATCGATAACGGTGCCTGTACTTGTTCTAAAATCTCCTAGAGGCTACGTCTTGACCAACATTCCGCAACATGCACAGGCTCACTATAAAGGAATCGAAATCAAAATAAACTCAGGGTTCTCGAGTCCTATGTATAAGGAAAGCACCTCGCTCTACTTAACTGATACAGCAAAAACCAAAGTGATTATCGGGGAAAACGAATTTATTGATCTTAATGGTGATGTCTTTGAAAATTTAGGTGTCAACTTCAATGATCAGGTTTTGCATCTAAAAAAATTGCCCCCTGACTCCATCCCATTTTCGACGCAAATCGGTTTTTTAGCGAAACCATTCACGGGTAGTGACTACGCAACAAATAAAGCGATCTCCCTTGACGACTATGCTGGAAAATATCTCTTCATCGAGTTTTGGGGCACTTGGTGTGCTCCATGTGTCCGAGAAATTCCAAATCTGAAATCCGTCTACGCGCAGATGGATAAGGACAAGATCTCATTTCTGGGCATTGTCGAGGATGATCCCGAATCATTGCGTTCCTTTTTACTGAAAAACAGTATTCCATGGCAACAGATCTTATCAGAGACTGATAACAACCTGGTGGATCTATACGGGGTACAGGGATTTCCGACTTCTTATTTAATCGATGAAAATGGCCGAATCGTTGCCAAGAACCTGAGAGGCGAAAACCTTATGGATACCCTGAATCACTATTTGCACTAGAATTCTATTGTACTGTCTGAAAACGGGATAACTACAATTTCGTTCCGCACAGGCTTCTCACCCGATCGACTCAACTAAATGCAAAAGTCCCGACTTGCGTCGGGACTTTGAATCAATAGGGTGGAAGATCGGGTTCACTTCGCTGCGCTCAGCACAGGCTTCTCACCCGATCGATACAACCTGATATAAAGAAGTCCCGACGTAAGTCGAGACTTCAATTCACTTGGGTGGAAGATCGGGTTCACTTCGCTGCGCTCAGCACAGGCTTCTCACCCGATCGATACAACCTGATATAAAGAAGTCCCGACGTAAGTCGAGACTTCAATTCACTTGGGTGGAAGATCGGGTTCGAACCGACGACCTCCTGAACCACAATCAGGCGCTCTAACCAACTGAGCTACAACCACCATTTAGGGCGGCAAATATACAAAGCCTAAGCATCTGATCGTTATCTTCCATCACCTAGTTGCATTGCTTTACTTTGCGCCCCTTCCGCATCATGCACGTCCTCTTTTTAACCAAGTGGTATCCTGGTCGAAACGACCCACAGCTGGGCGAATTCATTCGCAAGCAAGCGCAAGCTGTAAGTGCATTCGCTACCACTAGTGTGATTTTCGCCCACCCAGTAAGTGAACAAACACAACCTATCCTAGTGGATCGAAGCCTAAATGATGGACTGCTAGAACTGAAAGCCTATTACCGTCAAGATAAAAGCAGTAACCCGTTGGTGCGCAGGGTGAAGAATCTGATCATGCTGCGTAAGGCCTTTCGACAAGCCTTCCAAGAGCTGATAAAAGAACGTGGACATCCTGATATCAATCATGTACACATCCTTACTCGCCCCTTGCTCGCCGCCATTCAGTTGAAGCGCAAGCACGGTATTCCCTTTGTTGTTTCAGAGCAATCCAGTGTATACTTGGATGGTACTTTTCAGCGCAAGCCTTGGCTACACCGCGCACTGGATCGCTGGGGCATGAAGAAGGCGGCGAAACTAACGGCAGTTTCTCCTTATCTGAGTGAAGCCATGCGGAACCTTGGCCTCGGAAGAAAGTTCGCGATCGTACCCAACGTACTACCCTTGGACAAGTACCCTGTTGCACCAGCAGGCACTCCTGGGCATTTCCTGATGGTCGCTGATCTGGTGGACAAGATTAAGAACGTCAGTGGTGTTCTGTACGCAGTTGAGTCTATTGCAAAGGATCACCCTAGCGTGCGTTTGGATATCATCGGCGACGGTGTTGACGGAGAAAAATTACGCGCCTTAGCGGAAGAACTGAGGTTAGGTGATCACGTGCGCTTCTTAGGACGATTGCCGAATGAAGAAGTACTCTCACATATGGCGAAGGTGGCCTGCGTGGTGATCAACAGCCGGGTGGAAACGTTCAGCGTGGTCACTGGCGAAGCCCTCATGTTCGGCAAACCTGTGGTTGCCACACGTTGTGGAGGGCCGATTGATCTGGTGAACACAAATAACGGTATTTTGGTACCTGTTGGAGACCGCGGCGCACTGGAAAATGCAATGGTCGAGGTCATGCTGAAACCGGAAAAATTCGACCCACAGCTGGTGCGAGACTCAGTAAGTCAACAAACCAGTTCTGCATCTATTGGCCAAGCGTTCCTGAAGATCTATGAAGAAGTCCTTGCATGAGTGAAGAGACAGAAAACGGTGCATTACGTGTTGCGATCATGTGCAATGGCGCGCGCTGGCAGTTCTGGCAGGAGCGCGTGTTTGATGAATTGCAGCGGGTACCGGGGCTAGAGGTCGTGTTACTCATTCAACCGAAGG
>CAZPEQ010000350.1:0-3237 GCA_964585605.1 uncultured Weeksellaceae bacterium
GTGGATCAAGGCTTCCATTCCTCTTGTGTAGGCGTCTGTTGCAATCGCTCCTTGCTCAATACCGCCTTGACCAAGCTTCACGCCAATATCTTCCGTGTGCACAATCTGCAACTCGGCATCCTTCCATTCCGCAACGAGTAAATTGAACGTATTGGTGCCAAGGTCAACTACGGCGATCATGTTTGAAGGGGTTAACAGTTATTAGTTCGTAGTTAATTGGAAATGATTATTGATTAACTGTGCATACAACGCTTACACGAATAACCATCAACTAAGAACTATTAACCTCTTTAACTGTATCGAATCCATTTGAACAACTCCTTGTAATTCACCTTTTTGCCATACATGAGTATGCCAACCCGGTAGATCTTACCTGCTATCCACGTTGTTCCAACGAAACCAACGATCATCATAATCATGGATAAGATCAATTGCCAAGTAGTTACATCACCCAAGACAAGTCGGGCCATCATGACCACAGGTGCGGTAAACGGAATAATAGACCCCCATTCCACGACCGGGCTGCTTGGATTGGTCATAGCCATCTGCGCAATAAAGATCCCAGCGACCAGCGGAATCATTAGCGGCATCATAAATTGTTGCGTATCGGCTTCGTTGTCTACTGCCGAGCCAACAGCTGCGAACAAAGCACTGTACAAGAAGTACCCGGTAATGAAATAGAACAAGAACAACGCCAATACCAGTGGGATGTTGATTTGACCCCATATAGCAACAAGTTCATCCAAATCTGAAGAGGGAAGATTCGCACCGCTAGCCGCAATTTGTTCCTGCATTTCTGTAGTCATTTGTACTTGCTCCGCAATAGCAGCAGGGTCATATGCATCCGAACTCAAAAAAACACCGATACCAACCACAGCGATCACCGTTGTAAGTCCTACCCAGATCATGAATTGAGTAAACCCGACCATGGCAATGCCAATGATCTTACCCATCATGAGTTGGAATGGCCTGATTGAACTGATCAATACCTCAACGATCCGGTTGCTCTTTTCCTCCATTACACCACGCATGACTTGCACGGCGTACATGAATACAAAGAAGAACATCAGGTAACCCATGAAAAAACCGATTACACTGAGCGCTTTGGTATTGGATTCCGTGTCCGCATCTTCAATATCGAATGTCGTGATCTTGATCGGCTTCTTGATGTTTGCGTAGATCTCTGGTGTAATACCAGACTTGGCGATTTTGGCCTCCTCAAAAGCACGCTCCACCTCGCGTTCAATGTGCCGTTGAACAAACTCGCCAGGCGGTTCTTTGAAGTGCAAGTGTACGATCGGTTCATTGAGTTCAGGATACACACGAGCACGCAAGGTGTAACGTCCAGCAACAAACGCCGAGTCTGACAGTTCTTCAAAATCGCCATAGACGAAAGTCAACTTGTCTTTATCCTTTAGTTGGTTACTAAGTATACCTGGGCCGTCCTCAACATATACAATATGCTCCGTACTCTCGCTCAAGGACAGGTAGACAAGGAGCATGATACTGCCAGCAATTAGCAAGGGGCCAAGAATGCTCATGAGAACGAAACTTGGTTTGCGCACACGGGTAATGAACTCGCGCCAGATGATCAATTTTGTCTTGCCCATGCTTAATTCGTGCTTATTGGTCGTTCTACTTCAGTCTCCGCATTCCCTTCATTCACCACCTTAATGAAGACTTCGCTCATACTGGGCACCTCTTCATTGATCGAATGGATCTCCACTTTGGGGAGCACAGCACCTAGAATATCATTCACCGTGGCCTTACCCATCAATTTGATACGAGCCGTTGTGAAGCCTTCTTCTTTATCTTCTTCACTATCCAACAATTCCGCTGCAGTCCATAATTGGTTGGTAAAGCCCAATACCTGGCCCTTGAATTGGACCGAGAAGATATTCTCGCTGAAATTCCGGCGCACTTCTTTTACCGAGCCTTCCAATACTTTCTTGCTGTTGTTGATCAGTGCAATGTGATCGCACATCTCTTCTACTGAAGGCATGTTATGCGTACTGAGCATGATGGTGGCTCCTTCGTCACGTAAGCGCAGAATCTCGCTTCGTATCAGCTCCGTGTTTATGGGGTCAAACCCACTGAAAGGCTCGTCTAGGATGATCAACTCGGGTTCATGCAGCACGGTAGTAACGAACTGCACTTTTTGAGCCATACCCTTGCTAAGCTCCTCGATCTTCTTGTTCCACCAACCCATCATATCCCAGCGGTCGAACCATTTGGTCAGGCGTTGCTTGGCCTCGTGCTTGTCCATCCCCTTCAGCCTGGCTAGGTAAATGGCCTGCTCACCAACCTTCATTTTCTTGTACAACCCGCGCTCCTCAGGCAAATAGCCCATTTTGCGCACATCATCAGTTGTGATCTGATGATTGTGTAACAAGATCTGACCTTCGTCCGGGGCGGTGATCTGGTTAATGATTCGGATCAAACTGGTCTTACCTGCCCCGTTAGGGCCGAGCAGACCAAAAACCTTTCCTGTAGGCACTTCCATATCCACGCCATCTAAGGCTGTGTGGTTAGCGTAGCGCTTGACGATTCCTTCTGCTTTCAGCATCAGGACAAATGTAGCTGTTGTTCAAGGTCATGCCTAACCTATCGTGTACGCCTTGAACCATTGATGTAAAAGCCGGTTGTTGACAAGTCGAAGTGACCTGAATTTGGATTCTTGTCTAAATCAAGAGAACTTTGAGAACACCGACAAAAAGATTCGATTCAAAATGGGAAAATTTAAAGTAAGTACTGACGCAGCGGGTAAGTTCCGCTTCAACCTCGTAGCAGATAACGGACAAGTGATCCTTTCAAGCCAAGGATATGCGGGCAAAGATGGCTGCATGAACGGCATTGAGTCAGTTCGTAAGAACTGTGCAAATGATAGCCTATTTGAGCGCAAGGAAGCCTCAAATGGCAAAGTGCATTTCAACTTGAAGTCTACTAATGGGCAGATCGTTGGAAGTAGCCAGATGTATGCTGATAACTCTGGTATGGAGAACGGTATTGCTTCTGTTGCCAAGAACGCACCTGAAGCTGCTGTAGTAGAAGAGTAAATAATACAACCGAGTTGTATTGCGAAACGCGCCTCGGAAGAGGCGCGTTTTTTGTTCGCAATAACTGCGGAAATTCTGTTTAGCATTTTTCGTAATATTGTTATCCATCAAATTGAATTTTAATGCCGAACACAACATGTGAAGGATGTGGCAAAGCAACCATCGCGAATCACATCTATTA
>CAZPEQ010000351.1:0-3232 GCA_964585605.1 uncultured Weeksellaceae bacterium
ACCATCCTGCCCTTGCTCGTTAGGACTTTGCTCCCTTAATTCTAGGCGGAATCGTGCTTTGGGCATGCCCAACAACTGCAGGCGCTCAACAATATTCTTCTCCAAGAGGGGAACGGCTTGACTCCTATGCGCCGTTAACTCTTCGCCTATTCTTGCTACTTCTTGAATGGCCCGATCAATATTCGCCTGCACTGTCGCTATCCGTTCATCCGCACTTTCTGCGGCTGTGATCTTCGCACTTATTTCTTCACCTAACGCTACTAGTTGCGATTCTTCTCGTACTTGGTGCTTCTGCAGTAAGCGCTGGATCGCATCAATACGCTGACGCAGCCATTCCGCCCGATCATCGTCAACGGTTAGGCCTTCTCCATACTGGCCAACCTCACTATTCAGGTCTTTTAATTCTAAATACGCGCTTCGAAGTCGATCCGCAATACCTGCTAATTGTTCGTTACCAGGAGCACGTTTGGCTGCTTTTGCCTGCATCTCATGCAGGCTTGCCAGTATCTGGCCATCACCATCCAGTGATCGGGTAACCTGGTCGCACAGGTCAATCAAGGCTTCTGCTTGCTCCACGGTATTCAGTTCATTCTCCAGTTCTGTTACCTGAACGCCTTCTAATTGCGCTGCTTTCAATTCTTCTGATTGGAAGCGCAAGTAGTCCACGTCAAGCGCAGGTCCGTGCAGGTTCTCTTGTAAAATGATGAGTTCCTTATTCAAGGCCTTCCATTTTCCATACGACTTGCTGTAGCGCGTAACCAAGGCGCTCAGACCTGCCGCGCGATCTAACATGCGTAAGATCGTACCCGAATCATTCAACAAACGGGTTTGATGCTGCGAATGAATGTGCACCACCCTGCTCGCTAACTCCTTCAATTGATCGAGCCGAACCGGGGTATCATTCACAAAGGCTCTCGATCGGCCACCTACCTCGATCTGCCGCCGAATAGAGGTGATCAAATCAAAAGAGACATCATTGAACAAGAACCAATCTTGTAAATAAGACGCATCGATCTCTAATTCAACGATACATCGTTTCTCTGAATCCCTTGGACTTGATGGGTCTACCCGTTGCCCTAGCGCGAGCTGTATGGCATCTACCAACATGCTCTTTCCACTGCCGGTCTCTCCTGTAAGCACCGAAAATCCTTGCCGCAGATCAATCTCTACGTGCTCAATCAACAAGTAATTCAGGATGGACAATCTGCGCAACATCGGCAGGTCGAAAATACGACCTCAAAAGCAGAACAGATCAGTTGCTGCGCATCATCTGCTGGTACTTACTCAAGTTGGCAGGATCAATAATCTGCAGGGTATTGAACAACTTGGCTTTCTCACGTGGATCAGCAGGTTTGAACAGGTTGACCAGTTCATCGGCCTTAGCAGTAAAAAACACCTGTAAGTTGTACGAAGCCGGTTTTGTTTGGTGTATTGATTTTAGTCCTTCCAAGGCTTCCATAATCTGCTTTCGAGCAGCTACTACGTCATCGTTCATGGTATCAAATCCAAGACGGTGGTATTTGTACAGGCATGTGCGAAGTGGCCTGAAAACATTCTGCAGTTGGTTATCTACCAACCAATACCTGTTCTTCGTGCCTTCAAACGCTTGCCAGCCACCATTGCCAGACTGTTGTGCCGAATTCACTATCTGCTGTGCTACATTGTAAAAATCAGTCCCCCCCAGCTCAGAATAGGTGTCCCCGTCTAAACCCAGCACGAAATAGGCGTAGAACCCAAGCATGTGCGCCAGGTTATTTTGGAAGCGTTCTGGCGTAAATTCAATCTGGGTATTCTCTAAGTACTGGAAATTGAAGTCATTATCCACCAGCGTGACAACGGCACTGTTATAGTCAGAACCATAGATGGGCCGCGAATAGGTTATTTGCACTTTTCCTTCGAACCGATCGATCACGTTGTGCGCACTGAGTGTGATCAGAATATTTAACTCAATGCGTTCATTTATCCCATAATTGAGATTCGTGAACCGCCTGTTGTTCATGAACTCAATGATTGAAGTTTCAAGTGATTTATAGATCCGTTCCGGTTGATTGGAAATACGTGGAGCAACGATAGAAACCTGCGTATTGAACTCCTGAGCCGTGCTCGCAGTCACGCAAAACAGAAATCCTAGAAATAGAAGTTTACGCATATTCAATAAGTCGTTCTGCATGGTCTAAAATATGCCGAGCCACCTCAGCTTTAGTCTGTAACGGAATTTCAACGGCTTCCTTGTCCTTGGTGAGTAAAGTTACTTGATTGGTGCCTGACCCAAATCCTGCGCCTGGGTTCTTTAAGGAATTCAATACGATCATGTCCGCGTTCTTGCGTTCTAATTTAGCCGCTGCATATTCCATGCCCTTCTCCGTTTCCAAGGCGAAACCAATCAGCACTTGGGCCGGATCCTTATGCTCACCCATCCACGCCAAAATATCCTCGGTACGCTCCAGTTCGATCTGTTCCATGGCACTTCCCTTGACCTTCTTGATCTTTTCTTCTTGTGGGTACTTAGGTCTGTAATCCGCTACCGCAGCAGCTTTAACGGCGACATCTATGTCCTTGAAAAGCGTTTTGCACGTTTCGGCCATGTCTTTAGCCGTTGGAGCCCAATGCACATTAATGCCTGCTTTATCGGTGTTCTTTGACACCGCGCCCAGCACGAGCTCAACACGAGCACCTCGCAACGCAAGCTCTTCAGCAATCGCAATACCCATGGTTCCTGTAGACCGGTTACCGATGTACCTAACCGGATCGATCACCTCTTGTGTTCCTCCCGCAGTAACCAATACCCGCTTGCCTGCCCATGGCGAGCTTCCGAAAATGTCGGCAAGCATGAATTCCACTATGGCCTGCGGTTCGGTCATTCTTCCTGGCCCAACCAACCCACTGGCTAACTGGCCACTATCTGGCCCAATAGTCTTTACACCTCGTTTCTGGAGCGTCTCTAAATTCACTTGCGTACTGCCGTCCTTGTACATTTCAAGATCCATGGCGGGTGCCACATAGGTTGGGCAATTTGCACTGAGGTAACAAGCCGTTAAGAGGTCATCGCAACGACCAGTTGCAAATTTGCTCAGTGTGTTAGCGGTCAACGGTGCTACCAAAAAAATGTCAGCCCATTCTGCCAGCTCCACATGATTAGTCCACGTTCCATCGCCGTCCTCATTGACGAGCGTCCTATGCACAGGGCGTTTAGAGACAGTTGACAGGGTTAATGGTGTAACGAACTCTACAG
>CAZPEQ010000352.1:0-3228 GCA_964585605.1 uncultured Weeksellaceae bacterium
CATCCTCGATGTCCTGCGCGGCACACCAGGCCATCTGCAGCCGCGACTAAGTTCCTTTCATGAAGATCGCCTACGTTTTTCCAGGACAAGGGAGTCAATTCCCGGGCATGGGTAAAGAACTCCATGCAACAGACCCGAATGCCAAAGTGTTTTTTGAGCACGCGAATGACATACTCGGCTTCAACATTACCGACATCATGTTCGGTGAAGATGCAGCTGCCTTGAAGCAGACCAATGTCACCCAACCAGCCATCTTCCTGCATTCAGTGGTTCAGGCCAAATGCATGGGCGATGCCTTCGAACCGGATATGGTTGCAGGGCATTCATTGGGCGAACTGAGCGCACTCGTGGCTGCTGGTGCCTTGGAATTCAGCGATGGATTGAAACTGGTGGCGGCCCGTGCCAATGCCATGCAAAAAGCTTGTGAAGCCACGCCTGGAACCATGGCTGCCATACTCGCTTTAGAGGATCAGGTCGTAGAAAGCATTTGCGAAAAAGTAGACGGTGTTGTGGTTGCAGCGAATTACAATTGTCCTGGGCAATTGGTCATCAGCGGTGCCGTAGATGCGGTGAACGCTGCTTGCGAACAATTGAAAGACGCAGGTGCACGTCGGGCTTTGGTCTTGCCTGTGGGTGGCGCTTTCCATTCTCCACTTATGGAACCTGCCCGGGCTGAATTGGCAGCAGCTATAGAACATACGCCGATCACTGACCCCGTATGTCCTATCTACCAGAACGTCGATGCGCAGCCGCACACAGATCCCGCACGTATCAAGGTAAATCTGATCCACCAGCTCACCTCCCCTGTTCGTTGGACCCAATCTATGGATGCAATGATCCAAGACGGCGTGAAACGCGTCATTGAAGTTGGCCCAGGAAAAGTGTTGCAAGGCCTTTTCAAAAAGGTGGATCGGCAGTTAGATACGGTTAGTGCGTGAGTTTGCATTCCAACCCAGACATGTACATTCTTTCGGGAAAAGTGTGTTTTGCGTTAAGACATTCCGTAACTTTAGGAAGTTCATGAGTGATAAAACGACAGACGCAGGCATTTTAGAACGCCTCAAAGAAGGGTTGGACCGTGCATTGGAAAAGCTGGCTAAAGGCCGCGTAGAGCGGGATGGCGTGTTAGTAGCACAACGCAAGGGAAAAACCATTACGGTTCGTGCCAAGGATCTGAAGTAAAGGCCGCTTACTACCCCCTTTTTCTTTTCTCACCTGTATATAGCCGTATTACTTGCGTTCTTTTGACCGGGTGTGTTTGTGCTAGAATTGTTGAAGCAATTCAGCTACGAACCAATCTACATAGCCTCATATGTCAAACAAGGTCCACCGTACCTTGACCAGAACCATAACCATTTCACTGTCCTTTCTTCTCGGCATATGCGCGTCCGAGGCAAGAGAACGTAAAATAGGCCGCAGCGCCAAAAAAGCAGGTGCAGCGCCAAGCAACCGAGCAGCTGCCTGTACGCCCTCCACACATAGGGCGAACCTGGATTTCAACAACGTGCGTGCGTTGATCGAGACAGGCGGCAATATGTGGCAAGACCGCTCTGGAACCCGCAACCCAGCTTATGAAGTGCCCAAGACCAATGACAACAGCGGTCCGAATGCGATTTTCGCCGGATCGTTATGGATGGGCGGTGTTTCACCAGACAATCAACTGAAATTGGCGGCGGTGCAATTCCGTGCAGAAGGCAACGATTTTTGGCCGGGGCCACTTACAACCGATGGTGCGGCAACGATTGAAGGCACAGTCTGCGAAGAATATGACCGTACCTGGGGGGCCTTGTTGGTCGATGCCGAGCTACACAATGCGGTTTTCTTATGCGAAAGTGACCCTTTGTGCGATGTTGCCGCGGAATTTCCGGGTTACACCACACCGAGTTATTTCTTCGAATGGCCTGCCCATGGAGATGTATCCCAAGGCCAAGATTTTTTCTTGGCCCCTTTTACCGACTTCGACATGAACGGTGTTTATGATCCGGAGAAGGGTGACTTCCCAGGCTTTGATGTGGATGGAGTTGTGGATTGCAGGACGAAAGGGCGTGAAGACCCCATCCCACTTTTTGGCGATTCCTGCATCTTCTGGATATTCAATGACAAAGGCAATACGCATACTGAGTCTGGTGGTCTGCCTATCGGAATGGAGATTCGTGCGCAAGCATTCGCATTCAGTACGAATGACCAGATAAACAACATGACTTTCTACAACTACACGCTCATTAACCAAGGCACGCAAACTTTACTGAACACCTACTTTGGACAGTGGGTTGATTCTGATTTGGGTAATGCGAACGATGATTTCGTTGGGTGTGACGTACGCCGGGGATTGGGCTATGCTTACAATGGTGATAACAATGACGAGTCCGGTGCAATTCCGGGTTATGGTGTCCAGCCACCGGCTATTGGTGTGGATTTCTTCGAAGGGCCGTTCCAAGATGCGGATGGTATTGACAACCCCTTAACGAGCGATGTGCAGGTGGCGATCGATTCGGCAGGTATTCCGTACTCAGGTATTGGTATCGGATACGGTGATCAGATCGTGGACAATGAGCGATTCGGAATGCGTGCTTTCTTGTACCACAACAACGGTCTTGGGAACGACCCTACGGGTGATCCTGACGTGGCCATTGAGTATTACAACTATCTGCGCGCAATCTGGCGTGATAACTCCCCGAACCTGTTCGGAGGGAATGGGCACATTGGCGGTGGCGGCGATCCGAGCAGACCTGCGTTTTACATGTTTCCCGGCGATAGTGATCCACTTTTCTGGGGAACCAGTGGTTTACCTACCACCTTCGAATGGACTGAGGAGCAAGCAATGAACCCTCCCGGCGATCGCCGTTTTATTCAGTCAGCAGGCCCATTCACGCTTGAACCGGGTGCGTTCAACAACATTACCGTTGGTGTTGTTTGGGCACGTGCAACGAGTGGCGGTCCTTTCGCATCTGTAGATGAGGTTCGTGAGGCTGACGACAAAGCACAATCGCTATTTGATAACTGTTTCCGAATCTTGGATGGTCCTAATGCGCCGATCCTAACCGCGCAGGAATTGGATCGCGAGGTGGTGCTCTATTTAACCAACCCTGTTAATAGCAACAACGCGGGTGAAGCTTACAAAGAGTTGGACCCAACGATACCCGTTTCCACGGTTGATGTTGCAACAGGTGATGTTATCGTTTTTGATCGCTCGTACCGTTTTCAAGGATACCAAGTGTATCAATTGGA
>CAZPEQ010000353.1:0-3206 GCA_964585605.1 uncultured Weeksellaceae bacterium
CGGAGGATGCGTACCTAGCTGTTCGCAAGGCCATTTATCAAAGCGCCCGTATCGATCGCAAAATGGCCGATCAGGTGGCCAGTGGAATGAAAGAATGGGCGGCCTCGAAAGATGCCACGCATTACACGCACTGGTTCCAACCTTTAACCGGCAGTACCGCGGAAAAGCACGATGCCTTTTTCGAGCCAATTGGTGGAGGGCGATCTATTGAACGTTTTGATGGCAGCTTGCTGGTACAACAAGAGCCTGATGCGTCCAGTTTCCCTAATGGAGGGCTGCGTAACACCTTTGAAGCGCGTGGGTATACCGCTTGGGACCCGAGTTCACCCGCATTTGTGATCGGTAAAACGCTGTGTATCCCCACGGTGTTTATTGCTTACACGGGTGAGGCGCTTGACCATAAAATGCCCTTGCTCAGGGCCTTACATGCTATTGATGAGGCTGCCACAGACGTTTGTCGCTATTTTGATAAGGAAGTGACCAAGGTGATCCCAACACTTGGTTGGGAACAGGAGTACTTCGTCATTGACCGGGCCTTGTTCTACGCACGACCTGATATTGCCTTCGCTGGGCGTGCCTTGTTTGGGCATACTGTAGCAAAGGGTCAGCAGTTAGATGATCACTATTTCGGCTCCATTCCGGATCGTATTCACGCGTTCATGCGTGACTTCGAGACCGAAGCATTGAAGCTTGGTATTCCGGTGAAAACGCGTCATAATGAGGTAGCCCCGAATCAGTTTGAATGTGCACCGGTCTTCGAAGAGGCTAATTTGGCCGTAGATCACAACCTGTTGCTCATGGATCTTATGGAAAAGGTCTCGCACAAGCACGATTTTAAAGTCCTGTTGCATGAGAAGCCGTATGCGGGTTTGAATGGCTCTGGTAAACACAACAATTGGTCCTTGGCTACGGATAAAGGCACAAACCTGCTGAAACCTGCCAAAACACCTAAGGAGAACCTCCAATTTTTGACGTTTTTCGTGAATACGATCAAGGCAATCCATGATCATGCAGATATCCTGCGGGCAAGTATCGCCTCTGCAGGGAATGACCACAGGTTAGGGGCGAACGAAGCTCCACCAGCTATCATTTCGGTCTTCATCGGTGAAGCGTTGACCCAAATGCTGGATGATCTAGAAGAGAATATCAAAGCCAAGATGTCTCCAGAATTGAAGACGGAATTGAAGTTGAATATTGGCCGAATTCCACAAATACTGCTAGATAACACCGATAGGAATAGAACGTCTCCTTTCGCATTCACCGGAAACAAATTCGAATTCCGTGCGGTAGGTTCAACGGCCAATTGTTCAGCTCCAATGGTCGCTTTGAACACCATTGTTGCTAACCAATTGAAGGAATTCAAGAGGACCGTTGATGCCCTAATTCACGATGGGGTCAAAAAGGACGAAGCCATCTTACGAACAATTCGAGATCTGATCATTGAAAGCAGGGCCATTCGTTTTGAAGGTAATGGCTATAGCGAAGAATGGGCGGTAGAAGCAGAGAAAAGAGGACTCTCTAATTTAAAGAATACACCACGTGCATTGGACGTGTGGACAAGGAAAGAGACCATCGCCCTATTCAAGAGCATGGACATCTTGAATGCGCAGGAATTAGAGGCAAGGCATGAAATTGAATTAGAGAACTACACACTCAAAATTCAGATAGAATCTCGGATCTGTGGTGATATCGCCCACAATCACATCATTCCTGCCGCGCTTAGCTACCAAAGCGAACTCTTAGTGAATATCCAAGGTATTCAAGCCGTGTTAGGTAAGGAAAAAGCCAAAACCGCTAGTGTAACGCAAGTTCGTCTGGTTGAAGAGCTTAGTAAGCACGTTAATCAAGTGAAAGAAAGCTACGATAACATGCTTGATGCGCGGCGTAAGGCCAATGGCATGGCGGATAGTAGAGAGAAGGCCATTGCATATTGCGATACAGTCATTCCTTTGATGGAAAACATCCGATACCATGCAGATAAGCTAGAGGTGTTGGTTGAAGATGAGAAATGGCCTTTACCAAAGCTCCGGGAATTACTCTTCATCAAATGACCTTTCGGTTAAATGTTAAAGACGATAAAGGGCATAAATGCTCGTTTCTCAATTCGTAATTTGTGCGGGAGGAAGGCTATTTATCGTTATTTTCGCCCTCACCAGCCCTTGAAAGCAAGGGTACACCTAATAGGAACAATATGAGTTTGTTGAGGAATCTGGTCAGTGTTTGTTTACTACTGGCGGTTGTTGGAGCTTTTGGACAGAAACATGCGGAACAAGCCGCAGAATCCTTAGCTAAGGGTTTTTATACCGAAGCGGCGGAACTGTACAAGAAGGCATATACGATTGAGCGCGATGCAAAGGAAAAAGCACGCTTGATCTTCATGGTCGGCGAGTGCTACCGAGCGTTAGGAGATGCTCAGCAGCAGCAGGTTTGGTACGAGAAAGCGAATAAGGCAAGGTATCCTGACCCCATTACGTATCTCTACATTGGAGAGGCGTTGAAGGAGCAGGGTAAATTTGCAGAGGCCATTGCCTCATACAAGAAGTACAAGGAGAAAAATCCAGGTGACCTGCGTGCAGATGCGGGTATCACGGCAAGTGAGATCGCGCAACAGTGGACTGATGATCCTACGCGCTATACCGTTTCACCTGAAGTGTTGTTGAACACGCCACAGTACGATTACTCTCCCACCTTTTCCGATAAGAAGAATAATGAAGTGGTGTTTACATCAACACGTCAAGCTGCAACTGGGTCGGAGACCGATGGCATCATCGGAGAAAATTTCTCTGATCTTTTCGTTAGTACACGTGATAAACTTGGTAAGTGGAGCGAACCAGTAAAGCTTGGGCCGGAAATAAATACGACAGATGCTGAAGCCTCTGCTGTGTTTAATAAGAAGCGCACCTTAATGTTCTTTACGCGTTGTAGGTACGATAAGAAAGAGGAGAATGGCTGCAATATTTGGGTCTCAAAGAAACTGGGGAAGGACTACGCGGAGCCGGAAATGTTGACTTTGGCGCCCGAGGGTAGTGGGAAGAAGGCAAAGGAAGGAGATAAGTCGGAAGGGAAAAACACAATCGCGTTTGCGCACCCAACGCTCACCCCAGACGAAACCGCTTTGATTTTCACTTCCGATATGAAAGGCCCAGGAGCCATGGGGGGAATGGATCTGTGGAAAGTCGGTATTGATATGAACGGCCAGTTGACTG
>CAZPEQ010000354.1:0-3196 GCA_964585605.1 uncultured Weeksellaceae bacterium
GGTGAGGGCGGTAGCCCAACTACCTCCTCCTATCATTGTAAGTCTATCGGCCATGGGCACACGCAAGGTAGCAAGCCCGTTTTACCGAATTATAATCCGCTGGTCAGCAGTTCCTAGACGTAACAGGTACATGCCAGAACCAAGACCGGATAGGTTGACCGTGTGTTCGCCGAAACTGAGTTCGCCCAGGGAAACCAGCAGCTTGCCCCGTACATCATACACCGTTAGTGGTGCTCCTTGCAAGTCCAAGCCAACCCCCACAGAAAATACCCCGTTACTTGGGTTCGGGTATACTTGAAACCCTTGTGTAACACTTCCGTCTGGCACAGAATTGGGGTTATCGAAATTGAATAAGAACAAACCTTCCTGCCGGTCAGAAACAAGGATGCGCCCTGATGGTAAAAACGAATACACTCCCCAAGCGCCCATGAACCTGCTCGCCGTGTCAGGCAACAAGTGTGTGTCATAATAGCCGATCTGCACTGGACTATTGGAGTTACTTACATCAAAGATCCGCAGTCCGTCGTTGTAATGCGATACGTACGCAATGTCATTCGCAAGCATTAGGTTGTGCGGAACGGTCAGCGAATCAACTTCAGAATTAAACAGCGCTTGTGTTGTAATATCCGTCAAATCGGAAACGTCCGTGATCTTCATTCGCAGTGCCAAATTCTCATCGGCAAAAACGTATTTATTGCCGTCTTCAGAAAGCCATCCGGAATGGTTGAACCCTTGATCTGGATAGGTCGTTAACGAACCCAAAATCGTCGGGGTCGTTGTATTAGAGAAATCATATACGAACAGACCTTCACTACCCCCATTCAGGTAGGCAGAATCGTTGCGCACAAAGCAATCGTGCACATAAACGATCTCGTCAAAATGACTCAAAAAACTGGGCTCGACCGGATCCGTGATATCGTACACGCTCATGGCATGGCCAGGAGGGCCATCTACATAAAGTTTGCTTGTAGCCGTATCAATAAAAATGTTATGCGCAATGGCAAATAAAGAATCCTCATCATACACCACGCTGACCGAATCTGGTAAGCCCTGTAGGTCGATCACTTGCAAGGAACTTGCACCTTGCTGGCAGATCGCATAAAGAAATCCATTATGGTCATGGAAATCACGGTGTACCACTGGGCCTTGGAATCGACCCGGCACGCGCGCCACTTCGACCAACTCATCCTGCGCGGTTATCTGCACAATATGGGTTCCGAACGTAGAGCCAATTACGCCGTACTCCTGCCCGTCTTGAACAAAACCCCACGTTTCATTGTACGTTGATCCACTGCCATTGTCTATTAAGCTGGTATCGTTCCAGTTGAACAATAAGTCAACGTTCAAGCTCACCTGAGCGAACAGAAAACAGGGTAAAACGAACGCCATTGCAAAGAGTAGCCGTCTTTTCATGTTCCCAAGATACATCATTCGCTTAACGCCGTGGCTTTCAGGCCAACACGGACCGTTGATTTCACTTGTCAGAATTGGATGTCTGAGCGCACTTCTTTGCCTGCACGTTTAACAACTACGGTGGTTGCATCACCCTTTTTAAACTTGCCCAAGGCCTCCATGTAGCTCATCATATCGTGCACTTCGTGATCACCGAGTTTCAATACAATATCACCTTCTATCAGCCCCGCATTATCAGCTGGTCGGTCGGTCTTAACACCATCAATACGCATACCCTTTTCACTAAACAGGTAGTCAGGCATTATGCCCAGTGTAACGGTGAATCGTGGCGCTTCTGCATTATCTGCATCTTTCGTTTTGGTGAAGGCTAACTTCTCACTGGACAAGGATTCGATCAGTGCTTCGACAAAACGCGTTATTCGAACCATACCATCGTAGTTGATGAGGTGTTCATCATCACTGGGTTTATGGTAGTCATTGTGTGCCCCACTAAAAAAATGGACCGCAGGAACGCCTTCCCTGTAGAATGAAGAATGATCGCTTGGGCCTATGCCGGACTCTGTGGTTTTGACCGTAAGCGCACCTGCTGTTATATCCTCTACAACCGCCCATGCCGGTGAGGTGCCTACCCCATTGATACCGATGGTCCCACTAGAATCTAGCCGACCCACCATGTCGAAATTGAGCATGTAACTACAGGTTGCCAAGTCCACAGTGGGGTTGTGCGCAAAATGATTGGAGCCGAACAGCCCTTTCTCCTCACCACTGAATGCGATGAACAGGTAATTCGATTTCTTCCCAAAGGGTAGCTCCTTTAGATCGATCGCTAGCTGAAGGATCATGGAAATACCACTGGCATTATCATCTGCACCATTGTGTATGGCATGTTCACCGGTGTGAAGTGATCCTCCATGATCTCCCAAACCCAAGTGGTCGTAATGCCCGCCCACAACAACTGTATGATCGGCGCCATTGTCCATATACCCGATCACATTGTTACCTCGCTGGGTGGGGCGATCGATGGATACAGCAAGCACCACTGGGTTGTTGTCAATGAGCAGTTGTTCGTGCACATCTCCTTTTAAAAATACAACCGGAATATCGCTGGTCTTGACCCAAGCGGAAAGTTTTTCGGCCGGGTCTTCTGCGGTTTCATCATCGTTATAAAGAATAACAGCCGTGGCCCCTTTCTCAGCTAAGAGGTTAACCCTGCGTTGTAGGTCATGGTAAGCCAAGTATTCTGAGTGCGGATGGATACCGTCTGGAGAGCCAACAGAAATGGCTGCCACCCGGCCTTCAATCTCACGGCCTTGTAAATCATCGTAATTCTTTTCGGGAGACACGATTCCGTACAGGCACTTTGTGATCTTCCCCAACAACTTGCCATTCGAGCTAAAGCTCACCGGGTAAAAGTCCTTACCCACTGACAGTGTTGTTCTACCTAACTGTAATTTATTCCCAGCGGCGCGGCGCTCTGGGGCACCGTTGAAAGTGAATTCTTGTAGATAAGTACCTGCATCACCCTTGGGTGCTAGCCCGATCTCCATATACTGTTCAATGATATACGCCGCAGCAAGGCGCTCTCCTTCTGTTCCTGTTTCACGACCACCCAGCTCATCAGAAGCCAAGTAAACGATATCAGCTTTCATGCGTGCCTTGACCGCCTCGTCCTCCATCAACTGCGCTGACGAAATGGCGGGGAAAGTCGCTAAAAGCGCTATGGCACACGCCTTGCTACTACTTTTCATGTTCAACACAAAGGTAACTCCAGTAGCGCACGTTC
>CAZPEQ010000355.1:0-3187 GCA_964585605.1 uncultured Weeksellaceae bacterium
ACCAGATTGTGGTTGCGCAGTAGAATTCTTCTTTATTTAAAACTCAAAAAGCCCGGATATCCGGGCTTTTTGAGTTTTATGCTGCGAGTGGCAGCAATTCCTTTATAGGTGCTGTCGGTCGTTACCTGAACAGAAGAATCATGCTTGCCAGCTTGGAGAATGTTTAACGGGTAGGTTCTGATCCTACTGAATAGCTTGAGCACGCGCAATTAGGAACAACTAGCCAAGAGTTGACCTTACTCCGGTTTATTCAACATCCTTAGCTCTGTCTGTAAATCGTTTTCGTTCATAACGATATTCCGCAACCAAGCAATACAGGAGTCAAAATTGTCGAATACGTGACGTTCTGATAGCACCTGCGGAATGATCTTCATTCTTCTCAATGCATTCAGGTTGGTGCTATTCGTTCCAGAAAGCACGACCACGACGTCCTGTTGATGCAACTCCTCCAATGCGGTTTCCAGTGCGTACAACCCAGATTGGTCAATGAAGGGTACATGTTCCATCCGGATGACCAACAGGTGGATGTCAGGTAGGTTCGCAATTTGGCTCTTGAAATCACTCACCATTCCGAAGAACATGGGGCCTTCAAGGTGTTTGAACAGAACCTTCTCCCGAATCTCTTCAGGCACGCCAAATTCATCAGGCCAAAGTGGATCCGCATTTTGTGCGGTCTGCAGATCGCGTATCTGCAATTTTTCCTTTGAACGGTCGCTCATTCGTTTCATGAAAACGAAGGCAGCCATAATCAGTCCCACCAGTACGGCATACACCAATTGCCAGAAAACCGTTAAGACCAGCACGGTGATCAAGATGAACTGATCGGCCATATCCATGTGCTTTAATGCGCGTAAACCTTTATAGTCCATTACACCAAAGCCTACCGTAATTAGAATGCCAGCGAGAACAGCGGCGGGTATTTTGGAGGCAATCGGGCCTAAAAAGAGTAGGATCACGAATAGCAAGAGGCCAGCTGCCATGCCCGATAATTTCGTTTTGCCTCCAGCATTGATGTTGACGACCGTACGAACGGTAGCGCCAGCACCTGGTAAACCACCGAAGAGAGAAGCCACAACATTACCGATACCTTGTCCTTTCAACTCCTGGTCGGGGTTGTGCTGCGTTTTGGTCAGGTTATCGGCCACGACAGAGGTGAGTAATGAATCAATAGCGCCTAGTAAGGCAAGTAACAAGGCCATGCCAACGAATGGGATGAACGCCGTTAAGCTGAAATGGGTGAAAATGTCGAAATGCAGTGGTGGTATGCCTGCGGGTATTTCACTGATCGGAGTATAAGGCCTTCCTGAAAAGGAAGCCCCGAATGCGACCACCACCAGTGCCACCAGCGTACTAGGTATAGCCTTTGTGATGCGCGGAAAGAGATAGATCATAGCTATGGTTAGTAAGGCCAATACCAATTCGAACCAATTGATCTGGGCAAGGGCTTGAGGTAAATATTTCAAGGAACCGATAACCCCTTTGGATGCCTTCTCTGCCATCAAACCGGCTTCCATCTCAACAGCACTACTGGTTATCTCTGAAGAGCGGTCAACCGCCTTGTGCAGCTCGTCTAGGACTAAGATGCCATCATCTTGCGCTTCATCCTTCATCAGGCGATCCATTAGTAACTCCTGCGCATGAGGCGTGAATGATTCGACCACAGTCTGATCCTGAGCCGAATAATACCCAATCGCGGGTAGGATCTGCGTGATCAAAATGATAACACCAATGCCGGTCATAAAACCCGAGACGACGGTTTGTGGTACGAACTTGATGAACATGCCTAGCTTCAAGCTTCCCATAATGATTTGGAACAGCCCGGCAAGTAGGAAGACGGCTAATATCACAGGTAAAGCCAGCTCCAAACGGCCGTCAAATGCTTCTAGGGCACCCGCAACAATAACCATACTTAGCGCGGTCATTGGGGCCGTGGGGCCACTGATCTGCGTGGAAGTGCCGCCAAACAAGGCCCCAAAGAATGCAATGAACGCTGCACCGTAAAGACCTGCTGCTGCACCTAGCCCCGATTGTTCCCCGAAAGCCAAGGCCAAGGGTAGAGCAACAATACCAGCAGTAACACCGCCCAGTATATCTTTACGTAAATGGGTGAACTCAAAGAGTTTTGCCATTGGCATTGATCAAATTTTATCTTGTTGCAAGATCGGAAATTTAAGCTAACGCGAACCTCGATAATGCCAGATTAAAATTAGACGGAAAGGATAGTCTTAAGTAGAAGAGAGACCGCCTTCGCATGAGAAAACAGTATCGCATGCCCTCCTTCAGTAATTGAATTGTCACTATCAGGCGCTGGTAAGACACGATCATGAGAACCGCGTATCCGGATCAAGTAGATCCAATCGTTGAAAGGCCCTATGATCAGCACCAAGTCCGCTTATGCAATAAACGCGCATCTTTCACTTAACTTTAGGGAACATCCCGTCCTATGGAAATAACCAGAGCCGAACAAAAAGATCTAAGTCTGTTCTTAGTGCTAGCGCTAGTCGGCACGTTCATACTGGCGTATATAGATGAAGGAAATTACAACTTTCATTGGATGAAAGATAGGGGGAGTTGGATCGCTGTGCTGCTCTACACCACTTTCTTTTTCACCGCACAGTTATTCGTGTATAAGGTCGTACTTCACAACATGCAATCGGGTATGAAGAGAGTGCTGCTTACTCCTTTACTGGCCATCGCAGTGCTACTTGTATTCTTGTTCTTGATGAAATAGACCTTACATAACCCCAGCGTGTAAGGGCATGTTAATCCAATCGGAAGGTAGCTTAGAACACCCGCACTAGGCCATCGTCATTTACCGTGATCAGTTGTTCTCGTAGCCAAAGCAAGTCATTTACACTGTGTGTGTGGCCTTTGCTAGCATGCTCAAGCTTTTCCGTAACGGTCATGTCCTTAGCATCCCACAGTTTAGCACTTTTGTCACGGCTTACCGTAGCTAGAACACCATGCTCGGAGAATGCCATGCGGTAGATCGTTTGCTCGTGTGCGGGCAAGGACAGCACCTCCCTAAAATCTTCTTCGGTATGCCACGCTTTGATCAAGCCATCTCGGCCGGCGCTCAGCAGTATGGGCTTGCTCGGGTGCCAAGCAACACAATTAGCGCCTTTATGGTGGGCTTTGATCGTATGTCGCTCATTGAACAACTCTGTGTCCAATATCCGCACTGTAC
>CAZPEQ010000356.1:0-3186 GCA_964585605.1 uncultured Weeksellaceae bacterium
GCGACGTTATAACCATGCATGACGGACAAACGGTGGAAATATTCAATACCGATGCCGAAGGCCGCATGATCCTCGCCGATGCCCATAGCTATGGTAAACGATATAAGCCGGAACTGGTCATAGATGCAGCCACGTTAACAGGTGCAGCTGTTCGGGCAATTGGCTTGAACGGTGTTGTTACCATGGGAACGGCTTCTGATAAACAGTTTCAGGATCTAGCCAAAGCGGGAGACCAAGTGTACGAACGTACTGCCCAAATGCCTTTTTGGGAAGAATTCGATAAGGACCTCGAAAGCGATATTGCCGACATGAAGAACCTTGGGGGACCATATGCAGGTCATATCACGGCGGGCAAATTCCTAGCGCGATTCATTCAAGATCCTTATATCCACCTTGATATTGCGGGCCCAGCTTTTATACCCGCTAAGAATGGGTATCGGCCGAAAGGAGGAACAGGCGTGGGCGTACGGTTGCTTTATCAATTCCTTCGCAATTACGCTGGAGTTAAATGAAGGTACGAGTAGGTGTCTCTTGTGGAGACCTTCACGGTATTGGGTTAGAAGTCGTCTTGAAGGCGCTAGCTTCTGATGCTATTGATACCAGTTGTGTCAACATTTACGCTCCGAATGAGGCAGTCCACTCGGTCGCAAATGCACTTGGGCTGGTTTCTCGCGCTCGAGTCGTGGATTTAGGATACTTAAACTCTCCGTTGTCATTAGGAACACCTACTACGGAAAGCGCACAATGGGCGGTGCGATCCTTATCAAGAAGCTGCGACGATCTGCTCAGTGGCGATTTGGATGTACTTGTTACCGCGCCGATCGATAAGCAGGCAGTTGACGGAGTAGGCTTCAGATTCCCAGGCCATACGGAATACCTAGCTGAACGAGCTGGCAACCCACCTTATTTGATGTTTCTGGTATCCGATAAACTTAGAGTGGGTACAATTACAGGCCATATGCCCCTTGCTGCTGTATCCAAGGCTATCAATAAGAAGCTGATTGTCGACCGGGTGCAGGTAATGCACCGCAGCCTGGTACAAGACTTTGGAATCGCCGATCCCAAGATCGCGCTACTTGGCCTGAATCCGCATGCAGGAGATCAAGGCAGGTTAGGAGAAGAAGAGGGATCGATCATTACACCAGCAGTTTCATCCTTACGGGATCAGGGTGTGTCTGTTGCTGGCCCCTTTCCTGCAGATGGATTCTTTGGAAGTCAGCAAAATCAACAATTTGACGGTGTTATGTCCATGTACCATGATCAAGGCTTGGTGCCTTTCAAGGCGCTGACCTTCGGAGAAGGGGTCAATTTTACGGCTGGCTTGCCGTTTGTGCGTACATCGCCAGATCATGGAACGGCTTTCGGGATCGCCGGAAAGAATGAAGCATCAGAACAATCTATGTTAAATGCAATACGGACTGGTATACAGGTGTTTATGAATAGGTCGATTGTTAGCTAGTTGAATCGGACTTTCAACAGCATGTATTTCTTAAGGCATAAGCGTGCTGTGGATCAGGCATAAATAGTATTTTCGCGTTCCTTTTTCAGGAAGCATGTTCGCCTTACCAGAACATAACATAGCATTTGAAGGGCTGAAGGACAAGATCCATCGATTTGAGTACGAGATCGATTCGGAGTTTTTCGCCCTGATGGAGAATGAAGAACTGAGCAACGGCAAATTATCAGTCGTTGTTGATTTGGACAAGCGTTCGAATATGATGGTAGCAGGCCTGCAGATGGAAGGATACATAAGCACAACGTGTGATCGCTGTGCTGGAGGTCTTTCGTTAGAAGTAGCAGGTGGGTTAAGGCAAATATTCAAAACTTCGGAAAGGCAGGAATACGATGATGAAGAAGTGATCATCATACCCTCGAATGAGCATGAATTGAATTTGAGCAATTCAATATATGAATGTTTGATGCTAGCGGTACCAGTTCGTAAAGTCCATGAAATGGAAGATTGCGATCCAGAGGTGTTGAAGGCTTTAAATATTACTAGTGAAACGCAACAAGAAATCGACCCACGGTGGAACGCATTGCGTGGGTTGAGCAAGTAAAAGAAGAACTCGAAAATGGCACATCCTAAAAGACGTCAATCCAAGACAAGAAGTCGCAAACGCAGAACGCATATCGGTGTTTCTCCTGTTGCGCTTTCGACCTGTAGCAACTGTGGCGCAAGTAATTTAAGGCATCGCGTATGCTCTGAATGTGGTTACTATAGAGGCAAGGTCGCGATTGAGATGGATATTACCATCTGATAATCGCTCGGAGCCAATACATTTGATCCCACTACGCACGCGATAGATGCGAATAGGGATAGATATTATGGGAGGAGACCATTCTCCCAAGATCACAACGCGCGGCGCCGTTCTCGCCGCGCATGAGTTGCCGGATCCGGTGCAACTGGTGTTATTCGGTAATGCCGAAGAAATAAATGCATGTCTTATCGAGGAAGGTGTAGACTTGGCCCGCTTTCAAGTAGTTGGGACCACTGATGATATTACCATGCAGGATCACCCTACAAAGGCCTTGCAAGCAAAACCCTCCTCGAGTATAGCTCAGGGCTTTAGACATTTGGTCAAAGGAGATATTCAAGCCTTTGCGAGTACGGGAAATACAGGAGCTATGATGGTTGGGTCACTGTTCAGTGTTAAGACCATTGAAGGCGTTTCTCGACCCTGTATCACTACGGTTGTTCCAAAGGAAGACGGAAGTAGCGGGATTTTGCTGGATATTGGATCCAACGCGGATGTAAAAGCGGAGACCTTGTGCGAGTGGGGGGTGATAGGCTCATTGATGGCGCAACATGTACATCACATCGAAAATCCGAAAGTAGCCTTATTGAGTATCGGTGAAGAGGAGAAAAAGGGCAACATTATCACTCAAGCGGCGCACCAGTTGTTGAAAGCGGAACAACGCATCAACTTCATTGGGAATGTGGAGGGTAGAGACCTTTTCAACAGCAAAGCGGATGTCGTGATCTGCGATGGCTTTACGGGCAATATTGTCCTCAAAACCGTTGAGGGGTTTTATGAATTGCTTAAAAAGCAAGGTGTGAATAAACCCTTCTTTGACCGGTTCAATTATCAGCATTATGGTGGTACTCCTATACTTGGTGTGAATGGCAATGTGATCATCGGGCACGGTATAAGCGATGATGTTACGATCAAGAATATGATACTGCTT
>CAZPEQ010000357.1:0-3176 GCA_964585605.1 uncultured Weeksellaceae bacterium
GGAGCAACCCGGAGTTTTGGCTGTATGTAACGTTACCCGTTCGTATGCTCATGAGCACACGCGCAAGACCTTCAAGCGGGTCGATCTTGCTTCCTTCTTTGTCCTTGTCCTTGTCCTTATCGTCGTCTCCTCCTGCCCTAGGTCTTGGGCTGGCACCTCTTCCTCCTCTCCTGCTACCACGGCCGCGCCCTTTATCGTTGATCTTCTTCAGGTACTTGCTCTTGTTGTAGAGCGAAACGAAATTCAACTGGCCGTTTACGGAGATGTTCTGCGAATTCTGGATCGTATGTCCAAGGCTATCTTGCTGTAAAGGCGCACGATCCCAACGATAACCTGCTCCATAGGTCGTATTCACGTTGATCCAATCTGTAGCCGGGAATTTATCAAACGGCAATTTGTAGGTCACGTTGACCAAGTGGTCATAATTAGTGGTTTCACCAAACTCGGAAAGACTTTGTAGGACACTATCACGCCAAATATTGTACTCACTTTCAAACCCTTTGTCAACCCTACCTTGAGGTTCTCCAACGATGGCTGAGTTATTTGCTGAGAAGTCAATTTTCAAGGCTTTTGAAATATCATACTGGAAGCCCCATGAGCTATTCCAATTGAACGTCTTATTGAAGGTTGGTGCGGGCGGCAAGGTTTGTACGTCAGCAATCGGCCTTACCAAACTCTCTGCATAGCTGCGATCCACGTCAGTGCGAAAATTCACTTGTTTGAATCCTGCATTCACATTGAAATCCTTGATCAACTTAAGCCACTTGGAGTCTTTAATGAAACTCACTTTCTCGAACGGCTTGATCGGCCTTGCCTTTGGCGCATGTGTATAGGCTATGCTACCTCGGTGGTTTCGTGAATTCCTGAATTCCGTATACACATCGCGGTAGTTGACCTCACTATAACCATAGCTGAATGCCAAGTTCTCTACATCCCAGAATTTTTCGTCTTTCTGACTACCCGTGCGGGTCTTACCCACATTTGTAAAGTTGATGCTCCGCCTTCGTTCGTAGGTACGCGCTTCTCGCAGCCGGGCCCGCCGTTCTCCAGGGGTCAGTGTTCGGGTGGCATCATCAAACTCAATGTCTGGGTTCAACGGATCGAATTGGGGTTGACTGACATTCTCAGAGAAGCCCAAGTACATTGGAATACGCACGCCACTGTTCTGTGGCAAGAACTTACCCACTTCAATGTTGGCCGCGGCATCTATTCCAAACTTGGTCTCACGTGAGCGCTCACTCACCTTCTTATCTATACTGCCAAAGCCGGGTGTACTGTAATTACCTGCCAAACTCACTGTTCCTAAGTCCGCTAGGTTCGCATTCACCCGTGCGATGGATGCCCATCCGCCGCGCTGATCAAAGTCAGTGAGTCTAAGCTCATTCACCCAAACTTCCACGCATTGCGGTTGCCCATCATCAACCTTCCACGGGTTTTGCTCAACACCTTCTTGCTGCGGATTTCGAATACCGATCATAATGGTATTCATTTGCGCCAAGTTCGGATTACCCTTAACCGTCACCCGTCTATCGCCTATCATTTGAATGAACCGTTGATTGATGGGGAAGGCCGAATTATTTCGTTGAATCTTGATATCGTTCAATTCCGCGAATTCAATTTCCATATTATTCGCTTCCGGCCAAACGGCCTCTCTTGAGTTATCCCCGAACGCAGTTGGTTCCACAGGAATCTCGTACTCGTAGTAATTTTGATCAAAGTCATTACCCAAGCGAATGAACACGCTGACATCCCCGAACTCGATCGGGTCATTTATATCAGCCGTCTCCGCATGTATATACATTTCTAACTTCTTATAACTCCGCGTGTCAAAATCGACGTTCCGGAATGAAGCCCGAGCATCCCCATCTCTCAAATTGCAGGTAAACAATTGCAGCGATTGCTCATTCAAGGTCCTCAGGTTAGTGCTGGCCACATCTATTTCTTGTTCAATACCAGGTGGCGTAACGTAATTGATGGGCACTCGATTACCATTTTCTTCCACGTTCACCCCCGCTGTCTCATAAACAGTAACCTCTGGATCGGTGCCTAATACCTCTCCTGGCGAGGCTAAAGAGAATTTGTATTGCCTCCATTCTCCACGAACAAATTCCATGCGCGCAAACCGCAAGGTGGCTTCTTGTTCCCAATCACGCATTGCTAAACGCATGAAGCGAATGGATCGGAAATCTTGAATACCATTCACGACCCGCTCGGGCTGGCGGATCGGAACTTTGAACTGGTACCAAAAGACGTTCTTGGTTCCTTCAGGTGTGTTTGCCGTTGCTAAGATCCGGTCACTGATGAAGTTCCGCCCCACTACCATATCCTCTGGCCGCAAGCTGATCTTGTATTGGTAATAGCTCTCTGACTCACTCAGGTTCTGATCTTGGTTAATATCCTCAGTTGTGGGCAAAGTGGTAGCAGAAGTCGGATACGCTTCAGGAGACTCCTCATCAGTCACCGAGTTACCCTCTAGGTTGTTGAAGTCTTTGTAGCGTTCTATGATATCTAGGCCAGCGTTATCAAAATCCGTACCTCTAAAAAAGTGATAGTTATCGGCCGATGGGTCACTTTGCCAACGCGCTCGCGCCCCTGCGGGAAGGGTGTTCAAGTAGTCTTGAAAAAAGTTGGCCTCGGTAACTCCATTCAGATCCGCAGCAGTACCCACACCATCAAACCCGACATCTTGAAATAGGTAGCTGGGCGGGTCATTGATCGCAAAGGCATTGACCACACTCTGTGTTGTGGCTACTACACCCCAATCTGTCTCAGCAGTTTGCTGTGAATTATCAGTCAGATCCCGCGGCAAACCATTTTCAAATGACTTACGTGAATCTCGCAACACATCTTCAGAGATGTTACCTAAGTGTATGTACAGGTCTCCTCCTGTAATGTTCCTAGAGTCATCATTCGTGGCGGACTCGCCCACTGAATTGGATACTGCGTTCTCCTGAAACGGATCCATTACCCAAAACTGTACGATCTCAATATTCGAGGCCTCAAAATCTGTGGTTGTGATCCTACGTGTTATACCTCCCCAACTGTCTTCTGGAACAGGCAGGTTACCATCATTATCCAACGCCGGATTGTAATTATACGGGCCGCGTTCTTCAGGAAAATAAGACAGGTCCAGAACAGGGATATTGCTGGGTGTTCCTGTCGGCAGCACACGATTC
>CAZPEQ010000358.1:0-3167 GCA_964585605.1 uncultured Weeksellaceae bacterium
AAGGCATGATGGCGCCCTTCTTACCGCGCTTCGCTGCCACCAGAGCGGCCTGGATCGATACACTGCTGAGCACGATGAAGACCGTACTCCAGATAAAGGCTTGCGGCATATCAAAATCTACCCAAAACGCATTGGTCATGGTCACTACGTACGCGCTCGTAAGCCCCGCGAAGAACATGACAATGGCAAAAACAGTCAAATAGGTAATGAGCTTTCGAGAACGAATACTTCGCTGGTGAAGCTCTTCGGGAGTGAATTCCTCTTCAGTCATAGTTTATCCAGTACGTAAACGAGCTGGACCATAGGCAGGTAAATGAAACTAGCAAACATCAGTTTCTTCGCGAATTGCTTATCTCGACTGCGGTAAAGCTGGTAGGCCGGCACTAGCATCACAAAGCCCGCAGCTACGCATATGAACAGCGAGATTGTTCCTGTTATACCGAAGACCCATGGCAACAGGCTCACCGGAAAAACGAACAAAGCGTATAAAAAGATCAGATAGGCACTTGACGCATCTCGCCCGCCTCTGCTCGGCAACATGAAAAAGCCCGCCTTGCGGTAATCATCATCCAATACCCACGCAATAGCCCAAAAATGAACGAATTGCCAAACGAATTGGGTGGCGAATAATAGACCCGGCACCAAACCAAAGTTGCCCGTAGCCGCTACATAGCCCAACATGGGCGGTATTGCACCTGGAAAGGCTCCAACGAATACTGACCAAGGCGATATGCGCTTCATGGGCGTGTATATGAACGCGTAACTGACCAAGGCCATTAAGCCCAAAATGCCACTCAGGGTGCCGAACGCGAAAAACAAAATGCTTAGACCCAGCAGGCCTGTAACAAAGGCAATGATCAAGGCATCCATTCTTGACATGGAACCCGTTGCAAGCGGCCGTGTATTGGTCCTATCCATCAGCTTATCTTGATCGACCTCAATGACTTGATTGAAGGTGTTGGAAGAGCCCGTTATGAGGAAACCTGCTAAACAGATCAATAAAAAGCCTTGCCATGAGAAGGTTGTTAGGCCTGTTGCCATAAGGTAACCCAAGGCCGAGCTCATAACCACCATTGTGGTCAAGCGCAACTTGAAGAGTGCGGCGCAGTCTTTAAACCAGAGCGATAAGCCCGATGAGGTGCTTTGTGAAACGGATCCTGCCACTTGAAAAAGTGCTTTTCCTGTGGTGCGAATTTACGTTAGGAACGTTTTAAAACTGCCACAGTTTGCCACCAATTACGGCAGCACATACCTCGGGATCGCCAGTACGTCCTGTTCCCTGAAATAAGAGACCAGCCCTACGTTGAACCAGTTGTGCGTTTCATTGGGCCCATGTTCCCGGTTAATGTTGCGGAACACATATCCTGCCTGTAGGCTTAAACCAGAGCTAGGGGCCAGTATAAAAGAGGCTTTGAGCTCGTTTTGAACGACCGTCTGTTTTGAAGGAAGGTGCAAAAAGAAGCCTCTATTCTTGAAACCTGTTGATGTGAGAGGCCGATCATTCTCAGGGCGAAAAATATCGTTACCAAAGCTGAATTGCCCGGTATCCACTCCCATGGCCGCCACCGACAGGGTATTGGTAACACTTAAGCGCCCTTTGCGGTAGTTGCCCACATTGATCCACTCCCAAAAATTAGCCCCATAAGGGTGGGCCAATGCCTGACCGTGATGCGCATAGTTCTGCCTCGTATCTGAATGTGTATACATGAATGGGCGCACGTAGTTCAACTCTGATCGAATATCTAGGCCTGGATGTCCTCCCACACCGTGGAATAATAGCCCTAGTTGTGCCGCTTGCTTATTGCCGAACCAACCGTCACCTCTGCGGATCTCCGACAACAAGAATTCATCGAACAGCAATTGTCCGTAGAGCAGGTGTTTCCTCGCCAACTTCACATTAAATCCAAAACCGAGCAAGGCGTTATCTGGACTGCCTAAACCGAATTCCACAGGACGATATAAAATGACTGGATTGAGGTAGTTGATGTCAAAACCCCGTTGAAAATTCGGGTCGTTGCTTTGCCATATAACACCTTCAAACACGGAAAAATTCACCCGTTTAGATACATTCCAACTGAGGTAATGCATGCTTGCGTACTTCTTGGCAAAATCACTGCTTACTCCACCGGCATTCCGAATATCACTGAACTGCGTGAATAGGTTGACATAACGAACCTTCCACACTTTGGTTGTGATCTTCAAGAACGGATAACTGTATGTATTATCCGACAGGAAGAGTGAACGATAGCCTTCGCCAAAGGAGTTTTTGCCTCTACCCAAGGAAATATCGAAGAATTTGTTGGGCGCGTAGTTCACATAACCACCTATATCATAGTGTGTATACGGATCCCCATCTCCATTGGCTATACCCCTACCCGGAATATTGCCCGTAGCTACGGCAAAGGTGTCCAGAAAAGCAGGTAGATCCGTTGCCCAGAATTGACCGTTCAGGTGAAGCGACCAACGTGGCCCTAAATCTGCCTCAGCCCAAAACCCAGCTCCCCCGTTATACGTAAGCGCATCACCCTGGCCCAGATCGATGCCCACTTGCGCGTCGAACAATGGGCCTAGACGAACTTCTGCCGTTCCCGGCAGGACTGTATCGCCCCGTTGCGCCCACTCACGGAGTAAAGGGACGGACGCCTGCAGCGTATCAATACCTCTGATGTCGCGGTAATGAAATGGACGAATACTCGTGTGCGCATCACTTCCAAAGCTATGCAAGGGCGCCAATACCCTCTCATGCATCGTACGGCTCATTGGTAGCGTACCAGACTGAGCCATGATGCTATGCCCCATGAAGAGCATACACCCAATGGTGGTTATATGTTTACTTAGAGTCAACAGTTTCTTTGGGTTTAAGGAGGAAAGGCACTAATGCCAGCACAATCGCAAAACTGCCTAGCCCTAACAAGCTACGTGTGGGCTGCATACCTACCGTGAACAAACTGCAACCAACCACGGCTAAAGAATACGTGTACAGGATCAAAACTGTGCCGCGGTGTCCACGACCTAATTTCATCCAACGGTGATGAATGTGGTTCCTATCTGCCGCAAAAGGAGAGTTCCCCTTAATCATACGGTATATGAACACGCGGAACGTATCAACCAAAGGGTAGGCGATCGCGCTCATCGCGAACAAGGGTGTAGGCACATCGCGCAACCAC
>CAZPEQ010000359.1:0-3143 GCA_964585605.1 uncultured Weeksellaceae bacterium
AGTTTCCCAGAACACCCCTGTACTAAGCGGAATACGGCATACTTCTACGTTCTTCAACGTGGAAAGTCTAGTCGATCCCCATCAAACTGACCTTGGCAAATGATTACCTTTCAACGCATCCTCATTTGCTAACTCAAAGAAGCAGGAACACTTTGCTATGATCGACCTTTCAACGCTGGACATTGCGATTATCATCACCTTATTTGTAGTCATCCTCGCAGTTGGGTTTTGGGTAGGTCGAAAAGCTGGGAAAGACACCACACAGTACTTTTTATCAGGCCGTAATATGCCCTGGTGGCTGTTGGGCCTGTCCATGGTCGCCACGACCTTTTCGACAGATACGCCCAACCTGGTCACCGATATCGTGCGCACCAATGGCGTAGCAGGTAATTGGGCCTGGTGGGCGTTCTTGATCACCGGTTTGCTAACGGTATTCGTCTATGCCAAGCTGTGGCGTCGATCCAACGTCAAAACAGATATCGAGTTCTACGAACTCCGCTATGGAGGTAAACCAGCTCGTTTCCTACGTGCGTTCAGGGCCATATACTTGGGCGTGATATTCAATGTCTTAGCTATGGCGGGGGTTACGCTCGCCGCGATCAAGATCGGCCAGGTCATGCTAGGATTGGATCCCGTCACGACCGTTCTCGTTACAGGCATCATTACGGTCGCATTCAGTTCTATCGGTGGGTTCAAAGGTGTTGTGTACACCGATTTCATCCTGTTCTTCGTAGCTATGGCCGGTGCTTTTGGCGCTGCTATTTACATCGTAGGTCTGCCGCAAATAGGCGGATTAGAAGCGCTTATCTCCCACCCCAACGTTGTCGGGAAACTCAGCATGTTGCCAGATCCGGGTAACACCGAAATGATGATCACATTGCTGATCATACCCCTTGCTGTGCAATGGTGGAGTTCCTGGTATCCAGGATCTGAGCCAGGCGGAGGAGGTTATGTGGCGCAGCGCATGCTCGCTGCCAAAGACGAAAATCACGCCATTGGAGCAACCTTCTTTTACAACATGATGCATTATGCTTTCCGTCCCTGGCCCTGGATTTTGGTTGCTTTGGCTTCTTTGGTCATGTTCCCCGACTTGGCTAGTCTACAGGCGGCCTTCCCGGCAGTATCCGCGGACAAACTTGGGCATGACCTCGCCTACTCAGCTATGTTAACGATGCTCCCTAGTGGCCTATTAGGGTTGGTTTTGGCATCGCTATCTGCTGCATATATGAGCACGATATCCACCCACCTGAATTGGGGAGCCTCCTACGTTGTCAATGACCTATACGCACAGCAAATTGAACCTGGAGCTTCTGAAAGCAAACTCGTGGCCGTAGGTAGACTGACCACTGTGGTATTAATGGTGTTAAGCGCGCTGATCGCATTGGCATTGACCAATGCCAAACAACTCTTCGACATCATACTCATGTTCGGTGCAGGTACCGGGTTGATATTCATTCTGCGCTGGTTTTGGTGGCGGATCAATGCATGGACCGAGATCAGTGCAATGCTGGCCTCTGGTTTGATATCCATACTCATCACCTTCACCTCATTAAAAGATGTATTGTTCGGCAAAGAAGGCCTATTCCCCGCCTATGCCACATTCCCCTTAGTCGTGCTTAGTTCTACCCTTATCTGGCTGGTGGTGACCTTCCTTACGGCACCTGAGCAGAAGGACATACTCTATCATTTTTACCGCAGGACCCAACCCGGAGGCCCAGGATGGAAAAAGGTCTTAAATGATGCAGAAACAGATCGAGAAGACCTGCGGGTTGAAACGACTGCGTGGAGCGTTCCCGCTGGCATCGTTGCCATGCTACTTGGCTGCCTCTTCATATACAGCGCCTTGTTTGGCATTGGCAGTTTCTTGTATGGACAACTTATGCAAGCATACGTACTGCTTGGCACTTGCTTGGTTTCTGGTTACCTGCTCATGCGTGCATGGAATCGAACCAAGGGTAATATCCTCTAGGAGATCCCGTATTAATACCATGCACCATTTCTCCACAAGCACTAGCATGCAAAGGCCGGCGATAATGACATTCTCCCTAATCTTGGTCTGTTCTTTATGGCTCGCGTGCGCTTTACCTGATTCTCGGACCGAATCTCAAGCAGTCGTTTCGACAGCGCCCGTTATTGATTCAGTAACAACCTTGCAGGACGCTGCTGCCAGTCTTTTGGCGGACAATGTGCACTACGACCCTTCGTATTACCGGATCCCCTATCCCAATGGGGATGTACCAGCAGAAATAGGTGTATGCACAGATGTGGTGATTCGCGCCTACCGAAAGTTAGGATTTGACCTACAGAAACTGGTGCATGAGGACATGAAAGCGAATTTCAAGGACTATCCTGATAACTGGGGGTTAAAGAAGCCTGACACCAATATTGACCACCGGCGTGTACCGAATTTGATGAAATTCTTTGAGCGGGAAGATGCTTCTTTGGGAATCGCAGCGAACAAAGACTCTTTCTTACCGGGCGATGTAGTCGCATGGGATCTTGGTGGTGGAATCACCCATATAGGAATCATTTCAGCAGAGCCCAATAGCACTGGTTCTTTTCAGGTGATACACAACATAGGAGCTGGTCAGGTCATGGAAGACATGCTATTCGAGTATCAGGTAATTGGTCATTACCGATGGCGTAACCGCATTTGAATCACGTTCTTTGTGTAAACCTATTGAGCGTTTGGATCTTACTTTCTATATCAACCTTGTGCTACTCTTAGTAAGCGTCTACTTCGTATCTCGCACGCAGGCCTCCCCAAGGAAATTCGTGTTGATACACCTACTTATCGCACTGGGTTACTCTACCCTATTCTGGGCAGTCACACTCAATTCAGGAGAAAATATGGGCTTCCTTGTAGATCATTACTGGATACTGGCCATGGCCGTGCATTGGTTCCTGATCACGATCTATTGGGTATTTAAGAAACGAGGGAATGAATAGTTAGCGCTTCTTGCGCTTTCGTCCTCCTTTCAATTGAGACTGCCACTTCTCCAGTTTCTCCCACTCTCCATCCCGTGCCACCAAATAGTACTACAAATGTAGATCTGTGATTTCCGTGTGAGGGCTGGGCGATCGATCCACTCGATTTCTGTGAGAGAGAAGCAACCAGGGCGTGGCCGAAGCAGTAGACGGAC
>CAZPEQ010000360.1:0-3129 GCA_964585605.1 uncultured Weeksellaceae bacterium
GGGTTACTCCTTCATCGTTGGAGGAGGAGAAACAGTTGCTCCGTCGGTCTTATTAACCACCGGGGCAGATGCCATTGTTGATTGGGTGGTTTTGGAATTGCGTGATCAAGACAACAATTCAGATGTCGTTTATTCACGGGCTGCGCTAGTTCAACGAGATGGGGATGTAGTTGATATCGATGGAACTTCTCAAGTCAGGATGGATGTGGCCGTTGGATCGTATTTCTTGGCGATCAGGCACCGCAATCACCTGGGTATAATGGTTAACGACCCGATATCAATCAGTATCACGAACGAATTCATTGATCTGACTGACGGTAGTACTCCACTTTATGGAGTTGATGCAACTGCGCAGATTGGTACTACCGAATTAATGTGGTCTGGTAATGTCTTTGACGATGGTGTTCTGAAATACATCGGACAGGATAATGACCGAGATCCCATCTTGGTCGCTATTGGCGGGTCTGTTCCAACTAACACATTGTCAGGATATTACGTGGCCGATGTGAACATGGACGGTACGGTTAAATACACTGGTATGGATAATGATCGCGATCCGGTTTTGGTCGGTATAGGAGGCTCCGTGCCAACGAATACACGTCTTGAGCAACTCCCTTGAGTCAAGGAATTGACTTTCACGTCTAGATTACCGAAATTTGTAACACCTTTGCAATTCTTGGTCTGAGTAGAAAAGTTAGACCAATTCCTGTTTCATGATCATTCGGGCGTGGAAGTACTTAACACTTATCCTAGCGATTTGGCTGACTAGCCAGAGTTACGCTCAATTGCCTGTAGGTTTTCAGGAGACTATCGTCATGCAATTGGGGCAATCCATTTCCGTGGAATTCCTTCCTGATGGTAGGATGCTCTTGGCTCAGAAAAATGGGATCTTTCGAATAGCTGAACCCCCGTTCTATAACAATCCGGTCATCTACATGCAGTTGACCAACATTGATGGGAGCCAAGAGAGAGGTGTTACATCTATTGTGCTCGATCCGAATTTTGCAACCAATGGGCATTTCTATGTTTATTATAGTCCGGGCTCACCACAGCATTTTAGGGTATCTAGGTTCACGCATCAGGAGAATAGTGGAGGGTTGAGTAGTACGGCCAGTGTAAGCTCTGAAACCGTGCTTTGGCAAGATCCTAATCCGTACGTCGGGTGTTGCCATTTTGGCGGGGGAATGGATATTGGGCCAGACAACAACCTCTACCTCTGTACGGGTGAGATAACCAATAGCTCAGACGTTCAGATGCTGGACAATGCTTATGGCAAAGTCTTGCGCATGGGTCTTGACGGATCGATTCCGATTGACAATCCTTACAATGATGGTGCTGGTCCAAACCACGATTACATCTGGGCGTACGGGTTGCGAAACCCGTTCAGAGCTTTTTGGGATGACACCTACGGCCAATTTTACATTGCAGAAGTAGGGGGCAATGATCAAGCAACAGCGCAAGAAGATATTCACTTAGGAGCACCAGGAGCGAACTTTGGCTGGCCCTTGTGTGAAGGTAATAATTGCAATTTCCCAAATGGGCAGCAACCTGCTGACTATAGCGCTCCCATGTACACGTATGATCACAACGGTGCGATTCTTGGGGGATCTGTTATAGGTGGCCCGGTGTACCGGGGTTCTATGTTCCCAGCTCAATATGTAGGAGCATTGTTTCTGGGAGATTATGTGCAGAACGTCATACGTGTCTGTGAGCTTGATCAGAGTGGCACACAGATCGTCAACGAGTTTATCTGGCATACCGATCCTGGCCTTGTCGTGGATATGGAAGTGGCCCCAGATGGAAGTTTCTTCATCATAGACCTTTTGGGTAATATTCGACAGATCACACACAATGCCACCAATCTGGCTCCGATCTGTAATTCAGTTTCCGTGACACCAACCGCAGGCGGCGTAGGCACGCAGATCACCTGCTCTGGTGTTGTAAGTGATCCCGAAGGTGATCCGCTTTCTTGGACCTGGGATTATGATGATGGCGGATCCTCCTCAGGAATGGTTTCTGGAACTGGGCCCTTGACCTTGCCGACCAAATTTCACACCTTCAACAATAATGGCCTGTACGATGTAAGTCTCTCCATTTCTGATATGGATCACACTGTAACATGTCCTGCCACCACGGTTCAAATAGGTTCGGCACCAACAGCCACCATAACCTCACCGGCAGATGGAATCTTGTTCAACGCTGGTGATATCATAGCATTTGGAGGCTCAGGAGTTGATCCTAATGGCACATTAAGCCCAAGTAATTTTGAGTGGGAGATCATGTTCTTGCACAACGAACATGTACATCCGGAAGTTCCTGCATCCAGTGGATTTACCAGCGGTAACTTCGCCATTCCATTAGATGGCCATGACTATTCTGATAGTACGGGCTACGAAATACGGTTAACCATTACAGATGCAGAAGGCCTGAAAGGATTTGATACCGTTCGGGTTTACCCGAACAAGGTTGATGTCACCTTTCTCACGAACCCGCCTGGGCTTACAGTAGAGATCGATGGTGTACCTTATCAAACCCCATTTGTCAAGGATGACGTTGTGGGGTTCAATCACTACGTTAACGTACTACCTCAGTGTGATGGTTCTGATCAATATGGTTTTGGAAGTTGGTCTGATGGAGGCACAGCTTTTCATCAGCTGATCACACCTTCTTCTAACACGACCATCACTGCTAACCTCAATTTTTGGGGGCCATGTCAAAATCAGATCACGTTGGCGGGAAGTGTCTTCCTGCAAGGAGCATATGAAAGCTCAACAGGGCTCATGAAGGATGATTTACGTGTTTCTGGTTTGTTGCCCTTGATTGAGCCACATACGGCGCTGAACATACCACAAGTGAATTCAGGAGGAGAAGTGGCAAGTGCATCAGCATTCAGTGCCACTGGTGTGAACGCAGTGGTCGATTGGGTGCTTGTTGAACTTAGAAGTAAATCAGATCCTGCTGTTGTTCTGAAAACCTATAATGCCTTGGTGCAGAGAGATGGGGACATTGTTGCAACAGATGGAGTGTCCAATCTCACATTAGGAGTAACACCCGATGCATATTATCTAGCCGTACGACACCGAAATCACTTAGGTTGCATGACCGCTGCCACTGTGAATTTGACCGTTG
>CAZPEQ010000361.1:0-3118 GCA_964585605.1 uncultured Weeksellaceae bacterium
CCCATACAGGGTGCCGCCGATCAAACCGCCCCCGCCGATCCCGATTTCTAATGCCATAAAGGTCGTAGAGAATGCACGTGCACGGTGATCTTCGTTGGCTAAGTCGGCTGTCCAAGCAAATAGGATCGGTGAGCCTATACCTGCGCCAATACCACCTATTAGAGCGGCACCTAAGAACAGCTCTTGCGTGTTGGCAACGGCTACAAGTAGCATAGCTATTCCAATGAACAAACCAGCGGACATGGTCAAGGGAGCTCGGCCAATACGGTCACTGAATTTTCCTGCAGGTAAGCGGATCAGGATAGATGCGGTTACGTAAAAGGCAAAGAACAATCCGCGATTTGAAATACCTAATAGGTCACTTTTATCGGGTATTACGGTTACCAGCACGCCGAACGGCAATAGCAACAGCAAGGCCATTAAAGCAGGCATGAAAACACGCGGTTCGTAAACAGCGCTTGCCGGTATCTTAAAGGAAGCCAGACTGAATTTTTGAGGCTGGTGTAAGGTTTCCTTAATGGCGAAGACCATAAGGAGGCTCAGCAAGGCGAAGACAGACGCGCATTGGAACATAATGGTATGACCATAGGTTGCTGCAATAGCACTACCCAATGCCGGACCTGAAGCCAAGCCCACACTTCCCGATATGCCTAAAATGCCCATGCCTTCACCTCGGCGGTTAGGGGCAATGATATCAGTGAGTATTGCCGTGGTTCCGGTAGGTGCAAAACCAGTACTGAAACCATGCAAGAAGCGCAATACAAGAAAGCCCGTTACGGTGAGCATGAGCGGATAGATCAACGCGCAGATGCCACTGACGATGATACCCACGACTACAATAGGTCGCCTACCGATCGTATCAGCTAGGTGCCCACTGAAGGGCCTAGATATAAGTGCAGCCAAGGTAAAGAGCGGAATGATGAAGGGCAACATCTTCTTATTCCCTAAAATCTCCAGCCAATGGGGAAGTTCCGCAATGATCAAATTAAAACTCAGGAAGAACAGCAAGGAACTAATGCACAAGGCAATGAATTGATTGGTCCACAACTTTGCAGGTACCGTTTGCCCATTTTGCTTCCGAGCAACTAGTTCTTGATCATCCAGGACCTCGATCGAGTCTGGTGCTACGTTGTCCTTACTCATCTGACTCATCCACCGGGAGCATTGCTCCGGACAGGCTTTTTCGGTGAAATTTTAATCGTCGGTTGCGGAGCTTCCTCGGTAGGGATATCCGGGCAGTGCTCTTGGGCCAAGTCTCTCACATCGTTGCCGTGGTAACGTGTGTAACCCAATTCAATTGAACGACGCAAATAGTCGCAGGCTTTATCATCACCTTCGGCCAATGCGATCAAGCCTTTATTGCGGAATAAGAAAGGGTTATTCGGCAAGCGCTTTTGGCTCAGTTTCAGATCACGTTGCGCGCCTTCTGAATTACCGGACTTGAATTTGGCCCACGCGCGGTTGTTAAATGCGTAAGCGTAGTTTTTATTTAACTTGATTGCCTTGTCGAAGTCTACCAGGGCTTCCGTGTATCGTTCCGCACCGAGCCACAAATGAAATCCGCGGGCATTCCAATTCACTGGATTTGACGGCGCGATCTCGATCGCCTTATCAAAATCAGCATGAGCTGCTGCCGTATCTCCTAATCCTATGTGAGCAACCCCACGTTCTCGGTAAGCATCGTATTTATCCCCTTCTCCTAAGCTGAAGTTGAAACTGTTGAGCGCATGTTCGAAATCACCAGTCAGGTTTTGTGCTTTGCCAAGTAGGTAGGCGTGATAACTATCGACCTCTTTGAGCGTAGCTCTGCCTAGGTAATGAACAGCACTGTCGCCTATTCCTCGCTTCAAGAAGATACGGCCTTTAAGTCGCAGGCCATTCAATGAGTTGGGGTCATTCTTCAAGAAGGTATCGGCGATTTGGTTAGCCTCCCTAATTTCGTTCAATCCTAAGTAAGCCACTCCACGTGGGAAGTTGTAACCATCTTTCTCCGGATACTTCCGTAATAAAGCATCGGCAATTGCCAGTGTTTTCTTATGGTTCTCGCGGTTCATGCTCACCTTGAGCCGCTCCATTTGCTTTTCGTAATATCTGTCTTGCGAAAAGCAGACGCTAGCGGCTACCAAAAAGAATATCAGCAACGAGAATCTCATAGCGGCACAAAGGTATTCAAGCGCTAGACCGTTTAACCCGTTGGAATAACTTTATCTTCAGGCCCACGTTGTTGACTGGAATGAAGACTGAATATCCGGCTAAGGTGCTCCTCGCTTGGGGAGAAGCAATCAGTGGTAACAAGGATATCGGTGATTGGCTCATGCAGAACGGTTACCCGGAACTGGGACTTTTTCGGTTCGCGTTGTTGTGGGATGAGAAAGCACGACAATGGTACTTAGATAACGGGCACGGTGAATTACTGGCCATGATTAAAGGAGTTGAGGGCGACAAAGGTGCTATCAGTTGGCTAGAACACTTAGGTCATGGCATCCTAGCAGATATGGCCAAAGCGGGCGATAGTGACGAGCACGCATATCAACGACTAGTAGCCCAAGGCCATAAAATACTAGCCTTGGTGGCTAAGCGGATCAACAAGGTGAAAACCGATTTAGATGATGATCGGGCAGATCCGCACAAGTACAATCACATCTGAGTGGTTATTCCCACTTCAGTCCGAGCTCCTTACGCAAGGCGTTATGCTCGTTGCCATGCTCTGACCAGTAGGCACTATGGCGCATGTTGGTCAAGGTTGCCTTGGTGACAGACCGCACACCAAAGTCGTTTACTTCTTCTTGCCACGATACGATGCGGTGAGGGAAAGCCGCTTCGCTTTCGATCGTCAACACACGTTCTAATTGCGCATACCGCACAACCGTTTTGGTCATGCCCGCTGCAGAAGACTGCGAAACAGAAGCCTCATAAGCTTTGGGTTCTTTATGGGCAAGGCGTATATGGTCCAATGCGGGAATGATGTATTGCTTACCGGTTGGAATATCGTCACCTAAGCGGATACGGGTCCAAAGCTCGTCTTCCAATACCGTGGGCTTGAACGTGTAGGTCCGATCCCCTTCACTCTGGAAATACGAGAATTGTTGTAGGCGATATTGGTCATCCTTCAGGTTGA
>CAZPEQ010000362.1:0-3117 GCA_964585605.1 uncultured Weeksellaceae bacterium
GAAATCACCGCAAATTCTCCTGCATTCAATTCACTACCAATCCTTGCAGAAGGATCGATCGAACTTTTATCAGAAACACCGCTCTTGGCCAACTTCACTTGGTTGTACATTTCCAAGAGCTGCGCAAACGCATTCTCCGCATTAGGCACTCGGATCATCGTTGTTGGAACAGCTTCGGTCGGCGCGAAATCTGCGTTCACAATAACAATACTGGCCTCGGTCTGATAGATGTGCGGCGTATACTTGGGATTCGCTAAAAAGGAGATCGTGCCCGGCGCCCCTTCTTCGATCTTTGAAACATTATTAACCTCGGCGTCCGCGTTTCCTTCAACCGTTCCGCCAAGTGTATCAGCGATCTGCTTTGCTGTGAATTTCATGAGGGGCTGAAGATAATCCAGAAGTACTTAGTCCCGTTCACGCACAGGCTCCCTCCTTACGATCACACTTTCTTGATCTTCGATATCGTTTGACCAAGCAGCTTGCTCGGCTTATCCAAGTCCTCTACAGCTAGGTCAACAGCAGCACCAAGCAGGCCTTCTACTTTCTTGTTCCTGAAGTCTTTTGCCGTGGTGATCGGAATGTGCCTGATCAGCTTACCTGTTCCTTGCAACAGGCCGTGCGGGTCTTCCAGCAGGGTTCCTTTGTTAAAACCCAAATTCAGGTGCTTGGTATAAATAGGTATCATGCAAAATGCATCGGACATTTTTTCCGAAACGGTAAAGAGAGCCGTCAGTGCATGGGTATGGTAGAGCAGTTCATTACTGTCTGGATACATCTTTAACACAAAGCTTCGTAAATCGTTGAAGAGATCAATCAAGGACTGATCCTTCAATTCGAGGTAATGCCGAAAATCCGGATGCAATGGTCGTTCCATGTTCATTCGTTCTCTGGTAACGCTTCAAACGCTGCTTTCTTGTCAGCGAACCACTTGCCCATCGCTTGCGGGTCTTGCATCAACGTTCGCATTTCGTTCATGGCCTTAAGGTGCGCTTCATCCTGCTGCTGAAACATCTCTGTACCGTGCTTCTTGCTCATTTCAGCGATCTCTTCGAACGAGTTCGCATTGAACGCCAAGTCGCAAGCACCGCCCAGCTGTTTACAGGTCATCGTTTTCATGTTGCTCAAGGTAATAAATCAACAAACCCCTTAACTACCGTCTTTGTTTTCTCCTGGACGCTTGAAGCTTCGGCCCAAATCTATCTACGCACTCAAGTCCCAATGATCTTGCCGCTTCACGTGCAAACACTTCCGCTTCTCGATATTTAACGATTTCTGCAAGCAGGATTTTCTTGCCTGAATCTTGACATTCCAGTGAAACCAAAAAGTGCCTATGTCGTTCGATAGTAGACCCCTCATCTTCCAAGAGGTCACTGGTTCTAATCTCAAAAGATTCATACTCCAATGAAACTGTTGAAAATTGTGCAAAATCAAGCCACTTCCCTGTCTTACCCCAAAGCTTGAGTTGGTACTCTCTTACTTTATTCTTGTCCTGTTGAACTTGCACTCCTCTAAAATCGAATACGTGGAAGAATGTCAATACGACCAGTATGCTTAGTATTCCTGCGGCCGAGTAGTGGCCTTGTATTGAAAGTCCGACTGCGACCAGTATCATAAAGAGCATGCCCACAAACCCATACGCACTCTTTCCTCCTCTGAACTGGGCTCCTCTTGAGAATGAAATTAGCTCTCCCTTTATTTCTTCCATTTCACCGATACGTTTTATAACAGCATTCAATTGGCAATTCTTCTCGGCAGCAAAGTTCGTTTTTTTTAACCCCTCAACTCATTTCGTATGCTGATTCAGCTCCACGATATCGCGGAACAACTCAGCCCAATCGAGTTTTCCGAATTTGTGGCCCAAGCGCACAATGATGATATCCTCCTCAGGATGCACATAAATGAACTGCCCTAGAATCCCTTGCGCTTTGTAATCCACATAGGGGGCAGAGGCGGCGGCAATATCACTCTGACCAGACTGCACCGCAGCACGCAATTCTGCAAATGAGATGTTACGCCACCAATGGTGTGAGTAGATGTAATGACTGACCGAGTCAGTGAATGAGGTGGTTTGATCCACCCAAGCTTCCGGAATGACCTGTGCGCCTTCCCAATTCCCTTTCTTCAGGTACAGTCGACCGAACTTGGCAAAATCTCTTGCCGTTGCGTTCAAGCAGCAAAATGCTTTTTCCACTTGGTGGCGCTTGCTATCAATATTCCATGTGGCGTCGCTTTCCATGCCTAAGGGTTTCCAGAGCTTTTCTTGGAAGTACTGGTAAAACGGTTGTCCCGTGGCGCTAGCAATGGTCATGCTCAACAACTGTGAGTTACCGCTGATGTATTTCCACGCACTCCCCGGCTGTTTATCCACCTTGAGTTTCTTCACGAATTTCTTCAAGTTTGTGCCGTAATAGAACTTAGCCACTTCGCCAAAGGGATTAAAGTACCCTTCGCTGAATTTCACGCCCGATTCCATATTAATGATGTGAGCCAAGGTGACCGCATTGAAGGACTCATCCAAGTCCGGCAAGTACTTGCGCACCGAATCATCCAACGAGCCGATATGCCCCTCTTCAATGGCAATACCGATCAAGCCAGAAATAAACGATTTAGCCACGGAAAAGGACGGATGCGTGGTCGTTGTCGTGTATCCATCAAAATAATTCTCATAGAGGATCTCGTCATTCTTGATCACCAGAAAGGCGGTTGTTCCACTGGTTTCCAATGCCTCCACAAATGACAGTTCTTTTCCCTTGTTGTCCGTGATGTTGCGGGGAAGCTTTGGATAAGGCCTATCCAAGGTTTGGGTGAACCTAAATGGCGTACCTCCTTTTTCGATCGGGACACTTTCGAATCGATCCTGATCTCCCGTATCGGCAAAATTCCAGTAGAAAAAGCGACCTACGTGGCAGCTGTTCAGCGTGAGCAGCATGCAAAACAAGAAGATGTATTTTTTTATAGGCATGAAATCGACGGTCGTTCGGAACCTTGGACTAAGGTACGTGTTGAGGTACATCTCCCATGCACGAGAACTGGTCTAAACCAGTGTCCCTAAACCAAGGGCTGGCCCTGGAAGTGCTTCAACAGAAGGATACATAATAAGACCATTCTTGCTGACCA
>CAZPEQ010000363.1:0-3105 GCA_964585605.1 uncultured Weeksellaceae bacterium
CATCGCTCAAGGTTCCGGCTACCATCAAGTCGATGTCCGCATCCCTGCTGGTTTCAATGGTCGGGTTCACGATGAACTCACCATTCACGCGGGATACACGCACCTCAGATACGGGGCCTGCGAATGGGATGTTACTTACTGCAATGGCGGAAGCAGCGCCAAGGCAAGCAAGCGAATCAGACGGATTCTCCTTATCATGCGAGATCAAGGTCAGTTGAACTTGGGTATCTGCATGGTAATCGCCTGGGAATAGTGGGCGCAATGCGCGATCCACTAAACGGCTTGTTAAGATTTCATGGTCACCAGGTCGTGCTTCTCGCTTGAAGAAGCCTCCTGGGAAACGGCCTGTAGCCGAGAATTTCTCCCTATACTCTACCTGTAATGGCAAAAAATCGATGTCTTCACGGGCGTCTCTAGCGCTAACCACCGTGCACATTAGCACAGTACCACCGCATCGCACGGTAACGGATCCGTCAGCCTGCTTGGCGTAAACCCCGGTTTCTATTGTTATGGGTGCACCATTTCCCATGTCTATTGTGGTGCTTTTTCCTGTTGGTCTCATTTTCCTCTTTGTTGTCCTCTATCATGGTGCGATAAAAAGAAAGGGCAGTCGCGTATGCGATGCCCCTTTCCTTTAACACATTGTTGTGATTCCCCTGCTTGGCAGGATGATCAGGTGATTACTTACGTAATCCAAGTTCCTTGATAATTGCACGATAGCGCTCGATATCGTTCTTCTTAACGTAGTTCAGAAGTTTCTTACGACGCCCTACCATTCGCATAAGCGATTTTTCAGTTGCCGTGTCTTTCTTGTTCTTCTTGAGGTGCTCGGTCAAATGCGTAATACGAAAGGTGTATAACGCAATCTGACTTTCGGCACTGCCCGTGTTATTAGCCGAGCCGCCGTGCTTCGTGAAGATCTCTTGCTTTACTTCGTTGGTCAAATACATGTGCACTCCGTGTTATATCGCGGAAACGAGGCGCAAAGATAGGAAAAAGGGTGAAACGGAGCCTCTATTTCGTCAAAAGACGAATAAGCTGAGAAAGCTTGTCCCTCAGGTCTTTACGGTGTACGATCAGATCCAGGAAACCGTGTTCGAGTACGAATTCACTTCGTTGGAACCCCTCAGGGAGGTCTTGCCCTATAGTCTCTTTTACCACTCGCGGGCCGGCAAATGCGACCAAGGCATTAGGCTCGGCCATATTGATATCTCCCAACATGGCAAAACTTGCGGTTACGCCCCCTGTTGTGGGATCGGTCAATAAAGAAATATAAGGCAGCCCTTTTGAAGCTAATTTGGCCAATTTGGCGCTGGTCTTCGCCATTTGCATTAAGCTGAAACCTGCTTCCATCATGCGCGCACCACCACTTTTGCTAATGATCAGTAGCGCGTAGCCTTTCTTCATGGCATGGTCAGCAGCGATCGCGATCTTTTCACCCACTACACTACCCATAGAGCCACCAATGAACTGGAAGTCCATGCAAGCGATCACCACACCTTGTTCATTGATCTTACCCGTGCCGACACGCATGGCATCTTTTAAACCGGTTTTTTCCTTACCGGTGGCCAGTCGTTCTTCGTATGCTTTGGTATCAGTGAAGCCTAAGGGGTCTTTGGATATCAAGTCAGCCCCTAACTCGGTGAACTTCCCCTTGTCAAATAGAAAGGAGAAGTATTCTGCACTACCTATACGTTCGTGCAGGTCGCAGCACTTACATACCCAAAGGCTCTCAGCATGATCCTCGCTAGGAGTCACTTCTTTGCACTTTGGACAGCTGTACCAAAGCCCTTCCGGGGTTTCTTTTTTGTCCTTAGTGGAGGTTGTGATACCCTCCTTACGTCTGGTAAACCAGCCCATTCAATGGTCTTTTGAAGAGAACGAACGTATAATTATGCGATCGTTATGTCGTCGCTAAGGTAAACGTCTTGGATCGCGTTCAACAATTCAACCCCTTCTTTCATTGGGCGTTGGAATGCTTTTCGGCCAGAAATAAGGCCTTGACCGCCTGCACGCTTGTTAATCACTGCGGTGCGCACGGCATCAGCCAGGTCACTTTCTCCAGAAGAGGCTCCTCCAGAATTGATCAAGCCGATACGCCCCATGTAGCAGTTTGCCACTTGGTACCGACAAAGATCGATCGGATGATCGCTGCTGAGCTCACTGTACATCTTATCGTTGGTCTTGCCGAATCCAATAGCTTTAAAACCGCCATTATTCGTTGGCAATTTTTGCTTGATGATATCCGCTTGGATGGTAACACCAAGGTGATTGGCTTGCGAAGTCATATCCGTAGAAGTATGGTAGTCTGTACCGTCCTCCTTAAAATCACTATTACGCAGGTAGCACCATAGTATGGTAGCCATACCTAGTTCATGCGCTCGTTCAAATGCTTCTGCCACTTCAACGATCTGCCGCGTACTTTGCTCGGAGCCAAAGTAGATGGTTGCCCCAACTGCTGTTGCCCCCATTTCCCAGGCGCTCTCCACCGTGCCGAACATGACCTGATCGAATTTTTGCGGGTAGGTCAGCAATTCATTGTGGTTGATCTTAACAACGAACGGGATCTTGTGTGCGTACTTCCGGGCTGCAGCAGCCAACACGCCGTATGTAGAAGCTACGGCATTACATCCTCCTTCGATAGCCAACTCAACGATATTGTTTGGGTCGAAGTACCGCGGATTGGGCGCGAACGAAGCTCCACCCGTATGCTCAATACCTTGATCAACGGGCAAAATGCTCACGTAGCCTGTGCCTCCTAGCCGACCGTGGCTGTACAGGTCTTCCATGCTACGAAGGACCTGCGCATTTCTATTGGTCTGAGCGAAACTGCGCTCCACAAAATCCACTCCAGGTACGTGGAGCATGTTCTTATCGATCGTCTTACACGTGTGATCAAGCAAGTTGCTTGCGTCAGGCCCTAATAATGAAGCGATGTCTGCCATCAGTTCGGTTTACTTTTTGGTTGTTGTTTATCGGCGGCAAAATTAAGCAAAGCGCAAAGCCTACGCACCATCCTTAGAAAGGATATCCAATGCCTAGGTTGAAATTCACCACAGGCTTGTATACGAAGTTCGAACCCGTCAGGTTTGTAATGAAAGCCTC
>CAZPEQ010000364.1:0-3103 GCA_964585605.1 uncultured Weeksellaceae bacterium
ATGGGGTGAAACGATCAGGTCATCCTCCAAAATGATCACCGATCCATGGGTTTCGCTTTGACCCGCACACCAAAGAATATGTTCCTTAAGTCCCTTACGTTCAGCATGTAATAAAACAGACTTTTCCCAAGGCCAATCAAACTCCTCTGCCAGTGCCTGAACGGGAATGCTTCCCGCTCCTGCCTGGTCAATACTGATAAGCAATTCTGGTTCTTGTGCCGTTGTGATCAGCGACAAACTGGAAAGCAGGCGCTCCAAAGACTTGGGCCTATTGTACGCAACTACAACGATCAACGGTTTATGGGCAACAGGCATCTTTACTACGCGCGAAGCTAGTGTCTTTACCCTAAGTTAGCCTATTCGCAAGGTGAGCTTGTTACCTTTGCGCTTGTGATCTAAACCCGAAGTATGAAAGGTTACTTGGTCGATCAGTTCGGTGAATTGTCTTTATACGACATTCCTGCATTGCTCATTTCTATGATAGCGGCGGCGGCCATGGTATTCGTTCTTGGGTTTGCGCTTACTTCCTCAGGTCGAAAAGAAGCTTTGAAAACAGGAATGGTATTGGCTGCTTTACTTTGCTTTGGGGCAACATTAGGTCGCAATTCACTCCCCATAGCGGTGCTCATAGCAGGTACGTTCATCATGGCGTTCCCCTTGCTAAAGATCCATACCGGTGATCGAGAATTGAATTTGTTCACGGTTGTTGCCATGGTGATCGGTGTAGCATGTGGTGTTAAAGGCACCGTGATTGCTGGAATTGCACTAGTACCCCTGTTCTTGTTGCTTTTTCTCAACGCCCGCAAAAACGCTTAAGAATTGTCACGCTCCGCAACATGGCCATTAGTAGGGCTGGCTTCAACGCTGATTTTTTCCCTGGTTTGGGGGCAAGCCATGCATGAAGTTATCCCTGCCTCTTCCGCTACGCACGTGTTATCGACTGACGAAGTAGGGTATCGCTATGGAGTTGAAGGGGAATTTTTAGAAGCCAACGCGGGAGATGTAGCTCAATTCAGACCAGATGTGGGTGAGGTGAATGCCTTGCTAACAACGAGAACCTCGCCAAGGTGGATGAGCCCAGAGGTAGAGGCGCTACCTACAGCGAGTGTTCTTGGCGTGAAAAAGCGCCACCCGATCAAAGAAATCGTAGAGTACCATTCTTTCGTAGAACAGGCACACCAACTACCCGTTCTATCTCTGATACTGCCAATGGAAGATTTGGTTGGTCAAGAAAAAGGGCTGTTGGTATCAGGGTATGGTATTTTACATCCAACCGAAGACATGCTTGATAACTATCAAGGAAATGGCAAATGGTGGCGCTACCCAGGAAATTATCATTTTCGAGGGAAAGAATGGGAGAGAGAAGGTGAGCTGCATGTGATCGATCAACAGCGGCCAAAGGGTGGTGCTGCACACTACCGCACAAAAGTGCGAGTTAGGGTCAATGGGAATAACACACGAGGTTTTGCCGATAAGGCACTGCGGTTGTACTTGGCAGATGATTCTCTAGGCTATGAACGCTTGTTGCTTCGTTCTGCAGGTAATGACCAGGATCGCATGTTCATGCGGGATGCACTGCAGCACAACATGTGTAGTTCTCTTCCTTTTGATGTCATGGAAGCTTCCCCCGTTGTTTTGTACATCAATGGCGCGTATTGGGGCATTAAATACATCAGACCCCGCATTGATCAGATAGAACTAGCGCGGCGTTATGATTTGAACAAGAAGCATGTTACCATCTTAGAAGATATGGTGGAACTCTACAAAGGCAAGGGGGGTGAGGTTAGGAAATTCTGGGCTTTAGTGGATTCATTAGAAACGCTCCATCAACAGCCCGAAGTGCTGCTTGCTTATGCTGGTCAGCAAATTGATTTGAATAACTTTCTCCAGTATATGGCTGCCCAAATGATTCTTGGGAATAAGGATTGGCCTTTTCAAAATTTGAAATATTGGAAGTATACGGGGCCAGCAGGTAACCCCACACCAGAAGCAGATGGCCGTTGGCGGTTCATTATGGGTGATTCAGACCTGTCTTTCGGATACGAGGGGGCAGCCGTGGCTGACTATGACATGTTCGCGCATGTCTACGGAAATGGGGGAGCCATAGCGCGACTGTTTAAAGCCTTAATGAAGCATTCAGAACTCAAGGAAGTGTTTTGTTCGATTGTAGAGTCGCAACTTGAAGGGCCTCTATCGGCTAAGAAACTTGAACGCGGTATCGACGGTATGCAGGAGCAGCTTGATGCAGAAATGGATCACCACATAAAGCGTTGGCATAAGCCCGTTAGTAAGGATGTCTGGTACGAGGCCTTAGCTCAAGGCAGGGAATACGCTGAACGCAGACAGGTGGCGATGAGAACCTCGGTGAATAATTTTAGGCAAAGCAAGAACTGATGGTCGATTTCGTGCGCGTTCAGATGCCCTTGATCGCATTGATCTTTTTCTGGCTCTTTGCTACGTTCTTTCTACCACCTCTTATCTACGTGTTACTTCCAATTACGGTCTTCGTCATGCGCACGAAAGAGATGTATGCGGAAATGATACTGGGCTTCTTGTTCGTTCTGATCATGTCTGACATGGATCCTGGCTATGTGCCCATGCGGCAGATAAAAACGGCCAAGAACTTTTACATGTTGGCCCTAGCTATTGTGTTTGTCTTGGATCGCGAAAAATTCCAACCATTCTCTCAAGTGTTTTACATTTTTCTGCCCTTTTTCGTCTACAGTTATTTTCCGCTGCTCTGGTCAGGAGCGCCAACTGTAGGTATTCAAAAAACCTTGTCATATGGCTTGTTGTACTTGGTTATCCCAAACCTGATCTTGTATAATTTTCGGCAGCATGGCTGGGAATATTTTAGGGAACTACTTTACTTCCTTTTGCTACTGCTAATAGTTAGTTGGTTTATTAAATATTATTCGGTCCACCTGGTTCATAAAGGAGGGCGCTTTCGTGGATTTTTTGGCAACCCTAACGGTCTTGGTATTTTCCTGTTTTTGTTCTACATGCTCTTCAATGTGTTGACCAGCCTAAAACCAGACTTGTTCACACGAACATTTAAACTAGTTGTGGCAGGGACGGGGTTTTTTCTTTTTTATAAATGTGG
>CAZPEQ010000365.1:0-3095 GCA_964585605.1 uncultured Weeksellaceae bacterium
CGGTGGCTGCTGGTAAGAAAGAGGACCGTGCGGGCCTGGCGATCAAAGAGAAATTACAAACACTTGGTGTGAACCTTGTCCATGAGGCCATCGTGCCCGATGATCCTGAAAAGATCGCGGAGCAAGTAAAAACTTGGGCCAACGAAGGACTAGACCTGATCCTCACCACAGGTGGCACCGGGCTTTCACCGCGTGACAACACACCAGAGGCCATTGCACCCCTGCTCGATCAAGAAGTACCCGGCATTATGGAAGCTGCGCGGGCTTATGGTCAAGAACGCATGCCTTGGGCCATGATGTCACGTGGCATTGCAGGGATGATCAGTAGGACTTTGATCATAACATTACCCGGCTCAACCCGCGGCGCTATCGAAACCATGGATGCACTATTTCCTTTTGCCTTGCACGTGGTGTTAGTGCAACAAAAGAGTTTTAGGCATGGGAGATGATGATCAAGATGTAAGGAGGCGAGGGGGTAGACCCTCGCGTTGTTTTCAGCGATTAAATATCGCCTAAATACCATTCCTATTCTCGGCTGTTAGGAAGCGCCTTTTTCGGCGCTGAGGGGGTAGCTGACCGTGACTATTCTCAATGCTGCATGTTCGAACATGTTTTAGAGTCATCTGTCTGCAAGAAGTAGATGCAATCAATTCGCACAACCTCGAAATAGGAGAACTAAGACAAGGAGTAAGCCAACTATATATGCAATAATCACCAGCACGTCTTTCGCAATGCCCTTTTCGAGTTCTTTTACTTGCGCTACTGCCTGCTCCCGTTGGTTCCAAGATTTTCTACTTTGATGTTCGGCGTTGAGTATCATACACCGGAGATAGGTATCAAATGACTCAATTGATGGTGGACTTCCTTGAGGATTGAATCTGTTCTTAAGATCAAACTCTAGCTTACCTGTGTTTTGTAACTTCTCGTCCGTCCAAGACATGATGGTCAAGTAGCTATCAGGCAAAGGAGATACCTTTTGGCCAAGGCTTTGTATGTACTTCACTGCGGCGTCCAGTTCAGGGTATTCTTGTGGTTGTTTCAAGGTTGAAAGACTTCGATCTTTCAACAGGTTGTAATAGTGCATATTCACATCGAATTCAGGATCTATTGACCTCGCTTCTACAACCTTATTCTCCTTTAATAATTTGGCAACCCTATTGCGCGTGTCAATTCTGGTTTCTTTCCATGTCTCCTCTTGTGCCTTATTTCTTTGCGCTTCCTCTTTTAGTCTCTTGTCCTTATGCTCTATTTCATCATAAAGTTTCTCATCTATTTTGAATTCAATTTTGCTGGCGCTAGGCAAACGCCATTCTCTTGGCTCAAAAGGATAAGTCAGATTTTTCTCCTCCGCTCTTGCCTTAGCCAGAAGAAGTTTCGGAATATCCTCATTTGAAGCACTTTCAATTGGCCCGATTGAAGTGAGTATCGCATGGATTTCTTGAGCGTTCATCGACTCCATTTCATCCCAGATGGGCCTATAATCTGGCATTTTTAAGCCAGTCCGTTCAATTTCTCGTGTCAATAGATCAGACGGCATGTCATCGTCATCGTCGTACGTCATTCCTCGGTCAATTGAATGCAAGAACCGTCTAACGTCTTCGATGAAAACCTGCTTTTCATCTATGCCCCGTTTCAGTGTCCAATTGTAATGGAGTTTAAGATCATAACGATCTAGGCTCAATTCCTTATACTCCAACGGTGGATCCAATAGGCGAGGTAGCAAACCTGCCATTTGAGTCATGACGTCGTTCTCGGTGTCGAAATGCGTTTTAAGCCCAGCGAAGTCAATACCATCGAATTTGCAGACGTGAACCAACTCCTCCGTATTAAATGCGGCAAGTTCACCACCGCCGTAAATGAGTTTGAATGAAGAAGCCATTGCTGTATCATTCATGATAAAAGTGACAACAAGACCTTTGAATCGTTTCGCTTTGCTCGTGGCATTGTGGGAGAAATTCACATATGAACCACTATTTTCAAGAACAACAAAGAACCGCGTATGCACGTAAAGGATTAAGTCGTCTTCCGTCTCAGGACATTCGTAGAAATCAAGATCACTTTCCGTAAACGAATCTCTTGCTACTAATTCAACTGGTGCTAGTACAAAGTCCTCCGCGAATGTGATAGGGTCTTCACCAGGAATCCGCTCTATAAATGTGCCTATATATGTTGACATGGTTATTCAGAAGTTTGGACATCTTTGGGTTAACAATTAAGTAATCGAACGATCGGATTCATCACTTGTAAAAATTCTTGTTGAACGCCGCGTACTCATCTTGCTTAAGCACAACACGTTTCCAAAACGCGCCTAAGAAACCCAGGCCATAGCCGAACAACTGGACGTAGCTGGTTAGTACTGCCAATGCGCCAATGCGCAAACTGCGCGTACCAGCACTTGCATCGATGAACAAGATCAACATGTGCAGCAAAATCGGAAGAACGAAATAAGCGGATAGGGCTATGGTCAGAAGAACCAAGCCGATTACACCAAGTGTAAAAAAGGCAGGTATAGCGTGTACAAACTTCAGCGATCCAGGATGTCGTTTGTTCAAGTTAATACGGGCAATACCAGAATTGTAAACTTGCTTGAAGAACTGTCTGAGTGTACTTCTGCGCTTGTGAAAAACAAACGCCCCCTTGATCAGTTTCGTGGTGAAGCCTGCTGCCAAAATGCGCATGCTCATATCGATGTCCTCCCCAAAACGCATCTTGGAAAAACCACCCGTTGTTGTGAACACTTCCTTGCGGTATCCCATATTGAAGCTACGCGGATGGAAGGAGTCCATTTTTTCACCTCCACCCCGTATTCCTCCTGTAGTCAAGAAAGCGGTCATGGAATAGTTGATCGCCTTTTGCAAGATGGTAAAATCAGGATGGGCTTGATCTGGTCCGCCAAAGGCATCAACGGGATCGTTACTTAGGGCATTCCTCACGATCTCCACATACCGCTTAGGTAGTACACAATCTGAATCAAGGAATATGAAATAATTACCTGAGGCTCGCTCGCAACCATAATTTCTACTTTGTCCAGGCCCGGAGTTTTCCTTGAAGAAATACTTGATATTCAAGTTCTCCTGTTGTTTTTGAACGATGGT
>CAZPEQ010000366.1:0-3080 GCA_964585605.1 uncultured Weeksellaceae bacterium
CTAGGTTTGGGAGTGCTTGCGCTAATATTTGTTGCAAGCATTTTCGTGCTAGTGGCAAGAACTAGGCACACGAATGGTAGTTGACTTGTTTCATAGTGCTCCTGTCCAATAGGGGTTAAACAAGAAACGCGGACTTTCGCCCGCGTTTCTTCAAAACCAAAACTGAAATGCTTACTCAATAATGATTGAGGTGGTGCCGAGGCGTTGGCCTTCGATCACTTGGATCAAGTATTGACCAGGAGCGATGTCCTGAAGCGTTATGAGTCCTTTTTGGAATACCCCTTGAGCTACAACACGCCCCTGCATGTCAAGCACGCTGTAATTTGCGTCGGGACCCACTTCAGCGAACAACTGAAATTGGCCGTTACTCGGGTTGGGGTAAGTTGAAACGATGAGATTCGCTACTCCTTGTCTAGCAACGGATCGGTTATTGATGGATTTTTTTCCAGGTAACTCATCTGCGCCTAAGTCGACTTTTGTTGAACGAAGGTCCCCTTCAATATCGTAGTTGATATTACCGACGACGAAACCTCGACCAACAGCCGGCGAATTCGAGTTTATGTGCAAATCAAAAGGTGAATAGAATTGCGGTTCCCCGAAGATGGAGTTAACATCACGTCCAAGCGCTTTCCACGAATTGTAGGAGATTCCTTGATATCCTCCGGAAGAAGGATATAGACCAAAAGGTGTATTGGAAGAATAGATTGACCTGTACAGGTTGTTGTTGATCTGAGTAAAAATTGTACTGGCATCAGAGAAAACAAGCTGAGCAAGCGCTTTTACAATGTTGTTCTCGAATACAACCTCTGAATTGACGAAGTGCATACCAGTACCTGAATGGCTGTTCATGCTGTTATGCCGCAGATGTGCTTCTCCATTGCTGACGCGCATCGAGCTCCTTGGCCCACTGATCATGTTATTCTCCATGGTCAGTTCACCGTATGAACCATTCTGGAAGAATACGGATGCTACTGGTTCTGTATTTCCATTTCCCTCAGGCCCTTCTGAGGTCAAGATGTTTCGGTTCAACCAAACTTGACCACCGTTGGAAGTTACATCCATGGCATAGGCGGCACCGGTTTGATTGAGAAGTACATCATTATTCAGGACATAATTCTTCCCTGCAGTGTAGTTAGTTAGGAGCGCACCGTATTTGAAGCCACCTGTTACGATGTTATCTTGATAATAGATGGTTAACACAGCGCTGTAAAAGCTTATCAATGACGTCGCATAACCGCTAGCATTTGAACTGGTGTTGTGGAAGCTGCATCTTCTCACTAGCGTATAGGTTTCAGGGTCTCTTATTTCAATTGCCGTATTCTTCGACACAAAATCACAGTCGAAGATTCTTAGACGCTGGCAATTTTCAGCATAGATCGCATGGGGTCTATTGCCTGAATTGAATTTTAGATCACGAAGCTCTGTGTAGTGCGTTTCAGCCATCTCTAAGTACTCGAATGTTGCAGTGGTCAAACTCTGCACGGGACGAATCGTGAGCTTCTTGTTAGCGTTTCCAATTCGAGGTATTTTGCCAATACTGACATCCCCGTAATCACCTGGATAAAGGAGTAGGATGACATTCCCATTCATCCCATCGTTCTCTAAGCCCTTAATGATGTCGCCCAGTTTCGGGCTCTGGCTCGAGCTTGGAGGGTGAACACCGATTGCTCCACTGTATTGCGCAAACGTCAACGCTGAGGCAAGGATGAGTGTTGCAGTTAGTAAGGTGTGTTTCATGTTATTTTCCGTTTCTGCCGCGAAGAAACCTTACTCCGCTATTTCGGAAACGCTTGGCTTCGTGAACTGCTCTTTTTTTTTAGTGGGTGCCTACTAGGTCGAACTCTTGATCTGTTCATTCTACATATTGCGTATAGTTTTGCTCCGTTCCGGCAAATCTGCTGTTACGGTGAAGGCATGTTGGTTTTATATGAAGCTCAAGAGGCTGGCTTCTCGATTGTGATCTGTTCCATATCTTTTGCTTTGGTGCGCAATTGATTTCAGTCTAGGTACAAAAAAAGCGGAGACTTTCGCCTCCGCTCTTCAAAACCAAAACAAGTAATAATGCCATAGATCTTGTTCCGGCTCGAACACAGTTCGTGATCAAGCAGATCAATGGTCAAATGCGGTGCCTTGCATTTTAATCCATGCCAATGGGCACCTTTTCCGAACTCTGCCTACAAAGCAACATGAAATTCGGTGACCGTCAAATCAAGATCTGGCGAATGACCCCTTTTTTTGAGTGAACGGCCGTTCAGATGATCAGGACGTTTGTTGGAAAGAGATAACGAGGTGTTCAAGAAGTTTACATGACACCCATGGGTGTGTGCGCGCCCTTTTTTCCATTGCATTTATATACGTTTCGAGAAGAAGAACAGGAGCTGAAAAGAAAAAGCAAAAGGAGTGATAAGAAGAATGTGCGTTTCATATCTCTTCAACGGAACAATGCCTGTAAACCTTATATCTGTGGATTGTATTGAGCTAGTTGAACGCATGCGTCGCCTTCGTGTACAGGGGCATATGCGGTTGCTCTCTTTCTTTTTCGTATTGGCGTTTCTTGAAGCAGTTGCGCAGCCCGGACCACCTCCCAGTTTCATTACTATCGTTCAGGACACATCTGTACTTCTTCCCATGCCTGCCGTTCCAACGGTTTGTTTCTCCTATGGCGACGGAGATACCGGTACTGTTGTCGATCAGTTATTTGCGAACCCCATATTCAATGATCGGGGTAACACGTGGCGTAGTTATGAGTTCAATGTTTATATGCCACCGCCCATGCGTTTGTACGTGGTTTATGAAGGAGATACCATGATGTTATCCATTGCCGAAGGAACGTATGAACTGAATGGAGTAGGAGGCACGGGTGGTTATGCGAGCTCTCCGCATGTCGTTCGCTTTGTTGCCGGAGAACAGGTGCTGTTAGATCATATCAATAATGCATCCACCAAGTCGTTAGCGCGTCAATTTCATAGAAAGCGCAATGCGGAGCGGTTTGTGGATGGGCAGGAGAGCAGTCTTCCTGCAGGAGTTGATCCTTTGCTTTTTGCGCCGCGTATTGTGTTGGATAAGGGAGTATATACCGG